>JAQXSU010000050.1 GCA_029219125.1 Bacillota bacterium | reverse complement strand
GGCTTGCAGTCCGGCTTGCCGCAGCCATATTCCGGTCCGCGGTCAAAATAGATTTCAGAACAAGGTCCGCATGGTCCCAGACCGATTTCCCAGAAATTATCATCTTTTCCCAGACGAACAATACGTTCCTCAGGCATACCGAGTTTTTTCCAGATATCTACGGCTTCATCATCATCTTCGTAAACCGTGGCCCATACTTTTTCCATAGGAATCTTCAGCCAATCGCGGATAAATTCCACGCCCCAGGTCAGAGACTGTTCCTTGAAATAGTCACCAAAAGAAAAGTTTCCGAGCATTTCAAAGAACGTACCATGTCTGGAGGTAATACCGACATTATCTATATCACCTGTCCGAATACATTTCTGGCAGGTTGTCATACGTTTTGACGGCGGTGTTTCCACACCGGCGAAATAATTCTTCAGCGGTGCCATACCGGAATTGATGATCAGCAGACTCTTGTCATTCTGAGGGATCAGAGATGCACTCCCTGCTGCATAATGACCTTTGCTTTCGTAAAAATCCCGGAACATTTGTCTGATT
Source organism: Bacillota bacterium (assembly GCA_029219125.1). Lineage (GTDB taxonomy): Bacteria > Bacillota > Clostridia > Peptostreptococcales > Anaerovoracaceae > RGIG7179. The sequence continues at coordinate 4,640 of JAQXSU010000050.1, read as the reverse complement.
TCATTTAATCCTAATTTTTCCATATGTAAATTTCCTCCTGAAAATTGCATTCAACCAATTAATAATTGTACCATATCCGATACAAAAAGTCTATGGTTTCCCATAGACTTTTCGACTTTTCACTACATCTGATTCTTCAGATTCCGGGCCATTTCGGTCATATCTCTCCGCACATCGCAAAGTTCTTCTTTTACGCCGTCCACATGGCTGACAGCTTTGCGAAAGTCCTTTTTCATTTCCCGTTTTGCGGAAGGTCGCATGGACGAATAGGCCGCTACGGCTGCAGCACCCACTGCAGAAGCAATCATCACACTCTTTGTTGCTTTATTCAATTCATCACTCCCCTTCAATAGCTATTATTTGAAAAGTCACGATGATTTATTCAGACACAAATTGGAAATATATTTTTACACGTTTTTCTTTTTTTGCGCAAATACGCAGTAAAGGATGAACGCAAGCAGTACAACTGCAATTCCCATCCATACAGCGAGGCTTTCCATCGGATGATACGTATGGAACCAGTCATAATATCCTTTCAGATAGATCACAATAATCATAACAGGAATGACAAACTGCATATATCCCCGTAATACAGCAGGCAATTTCAGACCTTTTCCATCATTGGCCTCCGTGATAAAATGATCCCATCCCCAGCCTTTTCTGCATGTACAGAACAGTATGTATCCAAGACTTCCTAATGGAAGCAGATTGTTGGAAACGATGAAATCCTCCAGATCCATAATGCCGGTTCCCTCTCCCAGAGGCTGGACACCGGACCAGATGGTAAATCCAAAGATACACGGAAGGCTGAGAACAAAGAGAAGGATTCCCACGACTATTACGCTTTTCTTTCTTTCCCAACCAAACAGGTCCACATTGATGGCAACCAGATTCTCCACCACTGCAATTACGGTTGTCATGGCTGCAAAGGTCAGGAACAGGAAGAAAAAGCCTCCGATCAGACGCCCGCCTGCCATCTGTGCGAAAATATTCGGCAGAGTGACAAACACCAGACTTGATCCTGCACCCGGTTCAATTCCATAAGCAAAGCAGGCCGGAATGATAATAAAACCCGATGTCAGTGCAACAAAGGTATCCAGAAGCGTAATATTTACCGCTTCCCCAGCCAGAGAACGTTCTCTGTTCAGATAACTTCCAAAGATAACCATTGCACCAATACCGATGGATAATGTGAAAAAGGCCTGACTCATGGCAGCATACAGCACATTTCCAAGGCCGACCTCAGCGATTTTGCTGAAATCCGGAATCAGATAAAACTTTACGCCTTCCAGTGCACCCGGAAGGAAAACGGAACGAACTGCCAGAACGATCATAATGGCCAGCAGTGCAGACATCATGAATTTGCTGACCTTTTCCACGCCTTTCTGGAATCCGAGAATGCAGACCAGCACGCTGACTGCGCAGACAACCAGACATCCAATCAGAAGTCCCGGCAGACTGGTCACCATGGCACCGAACATGGCACCGGACGACTCTGCCGTAATCCCGGTAAATGCGCCGGAAAAACCTTTGATGGTATACTGAATCAGCCAGCCGGCAACCGAAGTATAAAACATGAGCAGCATATAACAGCCCACAATACCGATAATCTTATGGGTATGCCAGAACGTCCCCGACGGTTCCAGCTGATCGAAACAGGCAGCCACGGATTTTTTGCTGGCTCGTCCCACTGAGAATTCACAGATCATAACAGGAATTCCGATCAGAAGCAGAAATGCCAGATAAATCAGAATAAACGCTGCACCGCCATTGGCGCCGCACAAATACGGGAACTTCCACACATTTCCAAGCCCGATGGCACAGCCGGCAGACACAAGAATAAATCCCAGACGGGAACCAAACTTTTCTCTCTCCATACAGTATAAATCTCCTTCAATAATATCGCCATTCCATTATATAAGAAAACCCACCTGTTTGTAAACAGGCAGGTTATATAATTCAGTCTATTTTTTACAGAATTTATAAAATAAATCCGCCGCCAATGACATAGTCGTCTTTATACCAGACAATCGACTGTCCGGGAGTTGCGGCACGCTGCGGTTCTTCAAAGAGTGTTTCACAGCGCCCATCATCAAGAATTCGCAAAATCGCCGCAGAAGGTCTGGCAGAATATCGAACTTTCGCCAGCACCGGGACCCCATCGTAGTCCCGGGCTGAATCAGAACCTGCAGCAAATATATTTTGGGAAGAAAACACGGATTTCGAAAAAAGATCCTGATTTTCCCCCAGAACAATCTGGTTCTTCTCCACATCAATCCGCGTAACGAAAGCAGGCCTGCCAAGGGCAATGCCAAGTCCCTTCCTCTGCCCAACGGTATAATGAATAATCCCCTTATGACGGCCAAGAACGCGACCGTCCGAATCAACGAAATCCCCTGAAGCAGCTTCACATCCACGGGCTTCCAGGAAAGATCCGTAGTCATTGTCCGGGATAAAACATATTTCCTGACTGTCTTTTTTATCCGCATTGATCAGGCTTTGCGAACGCGCAAGACTTCGAACACTCTCCTTGTTTTCATATTCACCCAGCGGAAAAATCAATCTGGAAAGAACCTCCTGGCCCAGTCTGTACAGCATATAGGACTGGTCTTTCCGGAGATTTGCCCCTTGCTTTACATAATATTTTTCCTGTAACTCCTCAAAGAAGATTCTTGCATAATGTCCCGTGGCAATATAATATGCACCGATTTGATCCGCCTGCTGCAGGAGACGCCGGAATTTGACGCCCGGATTACAGACAACGCATGGATTTGGCGTCCGTCCGGTCGAATACTCACTGCAGAAATTCTGCACAACGATCTCCTGGAATAATTCAGATACATCTTCTGTAATCAGTGGAATGCCAACCTGATCTGCCACATCCTTCGCTTCAGCTGCTCCGGTTTCATTCTTACCGGTAATGTCAAAATAGTATCCGGTAACATCATAACCTTTTTCTTTCAATAAGAAAGCAGCGGTAGTGCTGTCCACTCCGCCGCTTAATCCCAGTAAAACTTTATTATTGTCCAGATTACTCTTCACTTTCTCCATGTTCGTCCTCATCGTCATCTGCGTTAGGATCGTAGCCTTCCAGTGCCTTGTATGTCTTTCCGGTCTTCTGTGCATAATCATAGATTGCATTTTTAATGGCACGGTCTGCAAGTACGGAGCAGTGTACCTTTACCGGAGGAAGACCACCCAACTCGTCAATGATCATCTTGTTGGTGATTTCCAGTGCTTCTTCAACAGTTTTCCCGATGATCATGGAAGTTGCCATGCTGGAAGATGCGATGGCAGATCCGCAGCCAAATGTCTTGAACCGGGCATCCGTAATTGTTTCATCTTCCACCTTAATCTGAATCTGCATCATGTCGCCGCAGACCGGACTGCCGTAAATACCGGTTCCGTCCGGATTCTCCAGTTCTCCTACATTTTTTGGATTCAGAAAATGTTCCATTACTGTATCGTTATATAATGCCATGTATTTTACCAACCTTTCTCTGTATTTACGGATGAAATTTCTCTTAATCTGCCTACAACCTGTTTCAGAGTATCCACAGTATAATCCACATCCTCCAGGGTAGTCATATCACCGATTGTAAACCGGACTGTACCGTGAATCATTTCCACAGGAACGCCCAGTGCCGACAGCACATGGGAAGGTTCCAGCGATGCGGAGGAACAGGCAGAACCGGTGGACACGCTGATACCGGCCTGATTCAGAAGCAGCAGAATCGCTTCTCCCTCGATGTATTCAAATGTGATATTGGCATTTCCCGGATGACGGTGCTCCATGGTGCCGTTTACAAAAGTATTCGGAATCTCTGCCAGAACCCGTTCTACCAGATGGTTGCGGAGGCTGCTGCAGTGAGCAACATGTTCCTCAAAATGCTCCTTCGCCAGTTCTGCAGCTTTCCCGAAACCAACAATGCCAGTCAGGTTTTCCGTGCCGGCACGCCGCTTGCTTTCCTGTGCACCGCCGTGAAGATAGTTTGAAATCTGCACGCCTCTGCGGATGTACAGTGCCCCGCTGCCCTTCGGGCCATAAATTTTATGAGAGGATAAGGACATGAGGTCAATCCCCATCTCCTTCACATCGATCGGCACGTTTCCAAGAGCCTGTACGGCATCCGTATGGAACAGAATTCCATGTTTCTTTGCCACTGCAGCAAGCTCTTTGATCGGCTGTACCGTACCGATTTCATTATTTACCATCATGATGCTGACCAGAATCGTTCTGTCCGTAATGGCATCTTCCAGATCCTGCGGGCTGACCAGACCATCCTTGTTAATATCCAGATATGTCACTTCATATCCGTGTTTCTCCAGAAACTGACAGGAATGCAGCATAGCGTGGTGTTCCACTTTCGTGGTAATGATATGGTTTCCTTTTTCTTTCAGTTTATCTGCCGCGCCGAACACCACCCAGTTGTCGGATTCCGTTCCGCCGGCAGTAAAAAACACTTCTCTCGGCTGTGCACCAATCAACGCCGCAACCTGTTCTCTTGCATGGGTCACAGCAGCTTTGGATTCCAGTCCTTTATCATACAGGCTTGATGGGTTGCCAAACTTCTCGGTGAAGTAAGGAATCATTTCCTGCAAAACTTCATCTTTAACAGGAGTCGTGGCTGAATAGTCCA
>JAQXSU010000049.1 GCA_029219125.1 Bacillota bacterium | reverse complement strand
AAACAACAAAAGCGGCACCATTCGGTGCCGCCAATTTAGTCGAAAAATTCGGGCGAGTGGATTTTTTACAGTCCTACAGCTGCGGGCCTGCCGGAACCAGCGCTTTGCCGGCTGCGTTGCCTTCGTACTTGGCGAAGTTCTTGATGAACCGGCCTGCCAGATCCTTCGCCTTTTCTTCCCACTGGGACGGATCGGCGTAGGTGTCGCGAGGGTCCAGGATGGCCGGATCCACGCCAGGGAGCTGGGTCGGTACTTCCAGATTGAAGTACGGGATGCTCTTGGTCGGTGCGTTGTTGATGTCGCCGTTTAAGATGGCATCGATGATGCCGCGGGTATCCTTAATGGAGATCCGCTTGCCGGTGCCGTTCCAGCCGGTGTTTACCAGGTATGCCTTGGCTCCGCTCTGCTCCATCTTCTTCACCAGTTCTTCCGCGTACTTGGTCGGGTGCAGTTCCAGGAACGCCTGCCCAAAGCATGCAGAGAAGGTCGGTGTCGGCTCGGTGATGCCGCGTTCGGTGCCTGCCAGTTTGGCGGTGAAGCCGGACAGGAAGTAGTACTGGGTCTGCTCCGGCGTCAGAATGGATACCGGAGGGAGTACGCCGAATGCATCGGCGGACAGGAAGATCACGTTCTTGGCTGCCGGTGCGGAGGATACAGGGCGTACGATATTTTCAATGTGGTTGATCGGATAGGATACGCGGGTGTTTTCGGTGACGCTCTTGTCGGCGAAATCGATCTTTCCGTTTTCGTCCAGGGTCACGTTTTCCAGAAGCGCGTTTCTCCGGATGGCGTTGTAGATGTCAGGTTCGGATTCTTTGTCCAGGTTGATGACCTTGGCATAGCAGCCGCCTTCGAAGTTGAAGACGCCGTTGTCGTCCCAGCCGTGTTCGTCGTCGCCGATGAGCAGTCTCTTCGGGTCGGTGGACAGGGTGGTCTTGCCGGTGCCGGACAGTCCGAAGAAGATGGCGGTGTTTTCGCCGTTCATGTCGGTATTGGCGGAGCAGTGCATGGATGCGATGCCCTTCAGCGGCAGGTAGTAGTTCATCATGGAGAACATGCCCTTCTTCATTTCGCCGCCGTACCAGGTGTTAATGATGACCTGTTCGCGGCTGGTGATGTTGAATACCACTGCGGTCTCGGAGTTCAGGCCCAGCTCTTCGTAGTTTTCCACTTTGGCCTTGGATGCGTTATAGATGATGAAGTCCGGCTCGAAGTTTTCCAGCTCTTCGTCGGTCGGCACGATGAACATATTCTTCACAAAATGTGCCTGCCATGCCACTTCCATGATGAAGCGGATGGCCATGCGGGTGTCTTTGTTCGCTCCGCAAAATGCGTCCACCACATACAGTTTCTTATCAGACAGTTCTTTGATTGCGATTTCTTTTACGGCTTCCCAGGTTTCCTGGCTGGCCGGATGGTTGTCGTTCTTATACTCGTCGGAGGTCCACCATACGGTGTCTTTGGAGTTTTCGTCCATAACGATGAATTTATCTTTCGGGGAACGTCCGGTGTACACGCCGGTCATTACGTTGACTGCGCCCAGTTCGCTGACCTGCCCCTTATCAAAGCCTTCCAGGTCTGCTTTCGTTTCTTCTTCGAACAGATACTCATAGGAAGGGTTATGTACGATTTCTGTGGTTCCGGTGATGCCGTATTTGGTTAAATCGATTACCGCCATGTTTCAATTACCTCATTTCTTTCTTCTCACAATTCTCTCAGAATGCGCTGCAGGATGCACCGCCGAATGACCCGCCAGATGACCCGCCGGATGCGCTGCGCGCCGATTGTAATTTATCTAACATACATTATATATGCAAAAAAAATAAAATCAACCGAAATTCCGTGAAAATCGCCGGGAATGCCGGAAACTTTTATTTTGAAAGTTTTTCGGGGCGAATTGTTTATAAAAAAAGGCGCTGGGCATGCTGCAGAATCTCCGCACGCCTTTCCATGGCTTTTTCGCATGGTATCCATAATAAGATAGTGTAAAATAGTTGTGGAGTTTTTAGAAGAAATAAAATAGAGATTAGCTCCAATGTGTTAAAATAGAATTTGGAAAAACATCAACAAAAGGAGAAATCTCTATGGACACTATTATACAACAGATTGCACTGGAATTGGTAGAAAAAATTTTAAAAATTGCTTTTGAAGCCAAACTTCATGACATTGATAATCTTGCCTCGGAGATTCTGACCGAATGCAAGGCTGCTGCCCGCAGCATCATTGAAACCATTTCCGACGAATGTAACCATCAGATTCGCGGCGATAAAGCAGGACGCAAAGCACTGGGGCTCGTCTTGAAGGAAAAGAACCGGAAGCGGTCACTGCTGACAGAACTTGGCGAGCTGCATCTGCAGCGGGATTACTACTATGACAACCGGAGTGGCTGTTATGTCTGTCCACTGGACGATGTGCTGTGCATTCGAAAGTACGAACGGATTGGAGACAACATCAGCGCAAAGCTGGTGACGGAAGCTGCAGAGACCTCGTATGCCAGAAGTGCACAGATTGTGACGGACGGAGCGGTCAGCCGCCAAACGGTTCGAAATCATATCCTGAAGCTCTCTGTTCTGGAAAAGGAGCCGGACTGGTCTGAGAAGAAGGAAGTGAAAGAACTGCATGTGTATGCCGACGAGGATCATGTTCATATGCAGAAGCCGGATAAGCAGAAAGGTAAGAAGGGGAAAATTGTCCCGCTTGTGACAGTGACGGAAGGAACTGCAGCGAGTGGAAAGAGAAAATGGACCATCAACCCGATGCATTTCGTGGATGAGCACTTCGATGGGAAAGCGTTGTGGAACAGTGTCGAGGGGTACATCGAGAAGGCATACGATCTGGAAAAGATTGAGAAAATCTATGTACACGGAGATGGCGGCCGCTGGATCAAAAATGGACTGAACTGTTTCGCACAGACAGAGCATGTGCTGGACGGATTTCACCTGGAGAAATACTTAAAACGGATCTGCGTGCGGTTTCCACAGAAGAACCTGCGGATACGGTTTCATAAAGCCTTTGAACAGAACGATCGCAAGAAGGCAGAGACCATGATTCAGGAACTGTATGCGGATGCGGAAGGAGACAGCAAGCGGACGAAAGCCGTGAAAGAGTTTGGAAGCTATATTCTGAACAACTGGGAAGAGAGTGTGAGAAGAAAGACGTTGAATATCCCAGGGAGCTGTACGGAAGGACAGGTCAGTCATGTGCTGTCGGAGCGGTTCAGCCGAGATCCAATCGGCTGGAGTGAAGAAAGCCTGGGAAAGCTCAGCCAGGCAAGAGTGTACATCAAGAACGGCGGCAAGCTGAAAGGCGAAGATTTCAGACCGGAGGATAAGGATGGAGAGGCCAGAAAAGAGCGATACAGCGAGTACGCAGATCGGATGCTGAAGGAAGCGGTGGAGGGCTGCTTCGACTGGAGTATTTTCGAGAAACCAATCGTGCCATTTGATGGTGCAAGCGGAACGCAGACACTGATTCATGGCCTGGGGCAGGCACAAAACACATTGTTCTGTTAAAAATACATTGGAGGTGTCAACAAAAAACTCCACAACAACTTGACACGACC
>JAQXSU010000048.1 GCA_029219125.1 Bacillota bacterium | reverse complement strand
GGATCCGGACACCGCATGGGAAATCATGGACTTGCTGGATCAGATCAATTTGCGGGGCACGACCATTGTCATGGTGACCCATGCCAAGGATATTGTGGACAGAATGAAGAAGAGGGTTATCGCCATAGAAGCAGGGCGTGTCGTCCGCGATGAGCAGGGAGTCTACGGCTTCGAGCAGGCAGCGCCTGTCCGGAAGGAAGCGGCTGTTCAGAAGGAAGCGGCTGCGGCCCAGCCGGAAGCCGGAAAGGAGGAGAACGATGCTGCGAAGTCTGACGTATAACATCAAACAGGGCTTTACCCAGATTTTCCGAAACCGGGGCATGAGCCTGGCATCCATCTTTTCCATCACGGCCATGCTGCTGATTCTGGGACTGTTTTTCGTTATCATGGTCAACGTGAACATGTTCACGGAGGCGGTGAAGCAGGACTACGACCAGATCGAAGTATTCCTGAAGGATGATACCTCCCAGGAAGAAATCATGAATATCATGAGCCAGATGAAGACCCGTGACGGAGTCACCGAAGTGGAATACCGGACCAAGGACGAGGCGCTGGAAATCATGAAGCAGCGGTGGGGAGAAAGCGGCTATCTGCTGGACACCCTGGGGAACAACCCGCTGCCTAGTTCCATTCTGATTACGGTGGATTCCCTGGATAACGCCGGGACTGTTGCCGAATATGCCGGCTCCTTTGACGGTGTGGAGGACATCCAGTATTATCAGGAAACGGTGGAAAAGCTGACGGATATCACGAATTTCCTGCAGATCGCTGCACTGATCATCATGGCTTTCCTGGTGGTGGTTTCCGTAGTGGTGGTTTCCAATACAGTGAAGCTGACGGTTTTCGCCAGGGCGAAAGAAATCCGCATTATGAAATACATCGGTGCCACCAACTGGTTTATCCGGGGACCGTTTCTGGCAGAAGGCATCCTGATCGGCATGCTGGCTTCGGCGGTTGCCACAGGACTGATTGCACTGATTTACGGAAAAATCGTGGAACTCATCGGGGCGCAGGTGCTGGCCATCGTGTCCTGTCCGCTGATCTCGGTGAACTATCTGACATATAACATGGTCATTATCTTCCTGGCGCTGGGCATGAGCATCGGTGCATGGGGAAGTATTGTTTCCATGCGGCGATTCTTAGATACGTAGGGGGACGGGTATGAGAAAAAAACATTTCTTTGCAAAATCCGGAAGGCAGGGCCTGTGTATTTTGCTCAGTGTGCTTCTGGTGTTCTCGGCTGCAGGCATGAGTCTGGCTTATGCAGGGCAGACGAAAAGCCAGGTGCAGGGGGAACTGGATGATGTGAACGATCAGAAGGAAGAAGTCAGCAACGAGCTGGCCCAGGTGGAAAAGGACATCAAGAGCTTATCTGCCCGGGTGGACAGCCTGTCTGCGGCCATTCGGGCCACTGCCGACGAGATTGCAGCCACGGAGAAGAAAATAAAGCAAAAGGAAAAAGACATGCAGGAGCGGGAAGACGGACTCAATGAACGTCTCCGGGCCATGTATAAAAACGGGTCGGTGGGGTTCCTGGATGTGCTTCTGGGCTCCGGCAGCATTTCCGAGTTCGTTTCCAACGTGGAAATGATCCGGAGAATCTACGAAAACGATGTGGATGTGATGGAAACCCTGGAAAAAGAGCACAAACAGCTGGAATCCATTAAGAAGGAACTGAAGGCGAAAAAGAAGTCCATGGCAGCTCAGAAAGAGGAGCTGGCTGCAGATCAGGAATCGCTGGACAGCAAGAAATCCGAGCTGGAAAAGAAAGAGGATGAACTGCTGGCACAGGCGAAGGAACTGGAGCAGACGCTGAAAAACATGGTGGATGTAAACTCCGAATATGTGGGCGGCGTGTTCACCTGGCCGGTACCAAGCAGCCACTATATCACATCCTATGCAGGCTACCGGATGCATCCGGTCTATAACGTATGGAAGTATCACAGCGGTATGGATATCGCCGCCAGCTATGGTGCGGACATCGTGGCCATGGGTGACGGAAAGGTCATCATGTCCCAGGTTTACGGCGGTTACGGCAACTGCGTCATGATCGACCACGGCGGCGGTATCGTTTCTCTGTACGGACATGCCTCCAGCCTCTGCGTCAGCACGGGGCAGACTGTGAAGAAGGGACAGGTCATCGCCAAAGTGGGTTCCACCGGAACATCCACCGGAAATCACCTGCATGTGGAAGTGCGTGAAAACGGAGCCATCGTGGATCCGCTGAATTACTTAAAAGGATAAAAAATGGCAGAAATCAGCAACACAATCAAAAAGTTATTAATCAAGCGGGGAATCGAGTCGCAGGAAGACATGGAGGAATTCCTGTCTCCCAGTCCCCGCAGAGCCTATGACCCTTTTCTCCTGAAAAATATGGAGGAAGGGGTCTCTCTTCTTTTGGAAGAGGCGGCGGCCGGGGAGCGGATCTGCATCTACGGAGACTATGATGCCGACGGGATCACCTCCACCACCCTGATGCTCAGCGTTCTGTCCCACATTACCGAGCCGGGGCAGGTGGACTATTACATCCCGTCCCGTTTTGAAGAGGGTTACGGGCTGAATATGGAAGCAATCCGTCAGATTCATGAACAGGGGTTTCAGATGCTTCTCACCGTAGACTGCGGCAGCGTATCGGCGACAGAGGTGGAATATGCCAAATCTCTGGGTCTGAAGGTTCTGGTCACAGACCACCATAATGTGACGGACACCATAGCAGACTGCCTGGTGATCAATCCCAAGCAGCCGGGCTGTCCGTATCCGTTCAAAGGGCTGGCCGGCTGCGGCGTGGCCTTCAAGCTGGCTCAGGCCATTCAGCAGAGAGCGGATCTCCCTAAGTCGGTGATCAACAGTGTGCTGGATCTGGCAGCCATCGGCACGGTGGGTGATATTATGCCGCTTGTGGATGAAAACCGGACCATCGTCAAGTACGGACTGCGAATGATCCACCGGGGCTGCCGTGCGGGTCTGGTTCGTCTGCTGGAAGCCGTCTCCCTGAAGCCGGAAGCTGTCACCTCGGAGAGCATCAGTTTTATCATCGTACCCCATCTCAACGCATCGGGCCGTATAGAAGATGCCTCCGTGGCGGTGGAACTGATGCGATGTGCAGAAACTCCGAAAACAGCGGCGGCGGACGAAGCGCTGGATGAGAAAGTGGCACTGCTGGTGAACCAGAACATGCAGCGGAAGAAACTGCAGCAGGAAACCTTCCAGAGCTGTGTGCAGCAGCTGACAGAAGCCGGCTGCGGCAGCGAAGATACGGTGCAGGATTTCGTACTGATCCGCTCGGAGGATGCTCACGAGGGCATTGCCGGCATCGTGGCAGGAAAGCTGAAGGAAACCTATTACCGGCCGGCTGTGCTGGTCACACCAACCGGTGAAGACAGAAAATATCTGAAAGGGACCGGAAGGAGTATTCCGGGGGTCAGCCTCTATGGCCTGCTGAAGGAAAATGAAGGTTATTTCGAAAAGTTCGGCGGTCATGCCAGCGCCTGCGGCTTCTTGATGAAGGCAGAGTATCTGCAGCGCCTTTCGGAAAATCTGCTTCATGCCATGGCAGAATTAAAAAAAGAAAACCCGGACATTTTCCGCCGGAGCTATGATATCGATCTGACAGCCGGTGTGGAGGAAATGACCCTGGGACTGGCGAAGGAACTGGAACGTATGGCGCCTTTCGGAAACGGGAATCCGAAACCCCTGTTCCTTCTGGAAGATGTCACCCTGGAGGATGTGCGTCTCATGGGAGACCAGGGACTGCATATGCGGTTTGCAGCTCGCAGCCGGACGGGATACCGTCTGCCATGTGTTCTTTTCCAGCACGCCCGGCGTTACGAAGACGGAATCCGCAGTCATCGGCCGGCTCGCCTCATCGGTACACTGGAGTGTCAGGTCTGGCAGGGACAGGAGCGGCTGCAGTTTCTGACCGATGAAATACAGTTTGACTAAGATGGGCGGCGGTGATATAATACTTTATAGTATGAAAGTTTGAAAGCGCCCGGCTGCCGGGAGCAGGTGAAAGGAGTTCGGAAAAATGGAATATCAATCCAAATTAAAACGAGATGACATTGATCAGCTGTTTGACGCGGTGCTGACCCTGGAAGACCGGGAAGACTGCTACCGGTTTTTCGAAGACATCTGTACCATCAATGAGATCCATGCAATCGCACAGCGGCTGCAGGTGGCCAAGCTCCTTTCCGAAAAAAAAACATACAGCGAAATAGAATCCATCACCAATGCGTCCACCGCCACCATCAGTCGGATCAATAAATGCCTTCTGTACGGGGCTGACGGCTACAAGCGGGTGCTGGAGCGCCTGGGAGACACGGAGCCAAAGGACGTACCTGCGGCGGAAGAATAGCGTATACAGTAAGACACCGCCTGCGGTGTCTTTCGTTTTGTAATACACTTTGAGAACGGACGGAAAAGGCCATGTTTCAGATTTATCTTTATCGTGATCCCGGGAGCCCTGACCGGCGGCTTGCCCTGCTGCAGGATGCGGCCCGGACTTTCGCACCGCAGCTGACGGAAGCGGAACTATCCATCGGCCGGAGTACGGCAGGAAAGCCGTTTTTTACTTCGCCGGCGGCAGCAGATATCCAGTTCAGCATCAGCCACAGCGGCGGGCTATGGGCGTGCATTCTGGGAAAGAGTCCGTGCGGCATCGACCTGCAGGAAAACCGGTCATGCCGGCAGGATGCCATTGCTGCCCGTTTTTTTTCCGATGCCGAGGCAGACTATGTGAAGCAGACCGGACTTTTCGGGTTTTACCGGATCTGGACCCGGCGGGAAGCCTTCGCAAAATTCACAGGCCTGGGCTTTTTCGGCATGGCCGGGGAGCTGCCGGATTTCGGGGTGCGTAATGAAACCGGACAGCGTGATGAAACCGGGGAGACAGGTGGAGACAAGGACGGAAAGCAGGTGAGACTGCGGGATTCCGTCATCTGGAACGGGCAGAAAGTCTGGTTTCATGAAGTCGGGGTTCATGATGCCGGGGTTCATGAGACAGCAGCG
>JAQXSU010000047.1 GCA_029219125.1 Bacillota bacterium | reverse complement strand
CATTGCAAAAGCATAGCAAATCAGATATGTATCTCGCCTTCTGCCAGCACCACGCCGCTGCCGCCGACCTGGATGAAGCACGGGCGGGCAGCGCCTTCCTCGCAGCCTCCTGCAGAGCAGTCCACATCCAGATGGCTCAGGATCACCGACGGACGGTTCATGGCCTCGCCCTGTACGAACCGGCAGTCATCGCCGTCTGCAACGAACCCATTGAGATAGCCGTAATAGGTCAGAGCACCGTTGGAAGTGCCGGTGGCCGCCTCCTCATCGATGTCATACAGCGGCGCGAAGTTGCGCACATGGCAGGTGGATTTCACTTCATCGCCTTCGCCGTCCAGGGTGAAAGCATGGACTCCAACCACTTCATAACGCTCCGACAGTTTCGACAGAGCAGGGAAATCCGGTGCGATGGCAGCCAGATCGGCCTGGGTGGCCACCGGCATCATGATGTCAGGAAGTCCGGTGGAAATCATCTGCGGCAGCAGGGTGACGCCCCGGGATTTCTGCTCTTCATAAGACAGACCCATAATCCGGTACAGCTCCTCCAGAGCAGCAGGATCCGAGATTTCATTGATTTTCACCGGTTCTGCCATATCCATCAGGACAAACCCGTCCTTCACCGCGATGTTCAAATCGCCGGACAGGGTATGATTCATATACGTACAGTTATCTTCAATATATCCGCCATACAGCAGCGCACAGAAGGAACCGATGGTAGCATGTCCGCACAGCTCCACTTCCGCCGCCGGCGTGAAATAGCGGATCTGAAACTCCTTCCGATTCAGCCGCCGGATAAAAGCCGTCTCAGAATAGCGAAGCTCTGCCGCGGTTTTCACCATGGTTTCATCGGACGGAAAATCGCTGCCCTCCGGCAGGATCACCACGCCGGCCGGGTTGCCGCCGAAGGTGGTCTCCGTAAATGCATCTACGATATAAAATTTCATATTCACCCTCCTTATTCATCATACTTCGTACATTCTGATTCCATTATATACCGACCCGGAAGAAAAGAAAAGACAGAATCCACGCAAAACTGCACTGAAACACCATCATGGCCAGGACCCAGCGGAGGCCGCCCAGTTCTTTTCGTACAGCCGCCAGCGCCGCGATGCATGGGGTATAAAGCAGACAGAATACCAGAAAAGAAATGGCAGACGCAGGGGGAAAGACGGACGACAGACTCTTCGCAAAATCCACACTCCCGGCGCCTTCTCCCAGCATGACGGTCAGTGTGCTGACGACGGCTTCCTTGGCGGTCAGACCAGACAGGATTGCGGAAACGGCCCGCCAGTCCCCGAAACCCAGCGGTGCAAACAGCGGAGCTGCCATCCGGCCCAGATCTGCCAGCAGGCTTTCCGCCGGAACTTCTGTCAGGGTAAGGCTGGCATCCAGGTGCTCCAGAAGCCAGATGATCATGGAACCCAGGAAGATCACGGTGAATGCTTTCCTGGAGAAATCCTTTACTTCCGCCCAGGCAGCGGCCAGCGCCTTCCTCAGAGATGGCTGGCGAAATGCTGGCGAAGCGGCAGGAGCCTGCGGCGGCATCAGAGCAATGGGAAATACCGCCTGGGCAGCAGCAGCCAGCAGCAGTCCGGTGCCGGCCCCCAGCAGATACAGACCGGCGATGATCCGGCCGCTGCGTCCGGGAAAGAGACTGCCGGCAATGAGACTGTAGATGGGCAGCCTGGCACTGCAGGAAAAGAAAGGCACCAGAAAGACGGCACGGATCTTTTGCGCCGGATTCTGCAGCTGACCTGCCGAAAGGATGGCAGGCACCGAGCAGCCGAAGCCGGTGAGAAGAGGCACCACCGCGCTGCCGGGCAGGCCGATACGGGACATGGGACCGTCCAGCCACCGGGCAGACTGATTCAGAAAACCGCTGCTCTCCAGCAGGGACAGGCAGAAAAACAGGATGCCGATGGCCGGAAGAAAGGACAGCACGCTGCCGATGCCGGCGCAGATCCCATCCACCAGCAGTGCCCGCACCGGGGGAGTAACCGAGAGAGAAACCAGGACAG
>JAQXSU010000046.1 GCA_029219125.1 Bacillota bacterium | reverse complement strand
AACATCATGTAGCCCAGCAGTTCCTGATCCTCTTCCTTCACATCGTCCAGACAGGTAATGTGCTTCTTCGGAATCAGCAGCACATGCACCGGTGCCTGCGGCTCCGCATCGTGAAAGCAAAATACACGATCGTCCTCATAGACCACATTGGTTGGAATTTCATGGTTTGCAAGCATGCAAAAAATACAATCAGCCATTGATCAGCTCTCCTTTCATTCCGTCTTTATATTCTTCTAAAAGTGTTACCTTTTGGAAACTGTTTAACAATTCCTCCCCGCCGGCGGCGTAGACCTTGATATAGTTTTCGCTGTAGCCGGTGAGAAGTCCTTCTTCCACCTCTTCAAACAGGACCGTCCGTACTTCCTGTCGTCCGGCACACCCCGCAAAATACATGCTCTCGGCGTTTTTCCCTTCTGCCAGGAGTCGTTGGATGCGCTGGTTTTTCTCTTCGCCGCCGACCTGACCGGTCAGGGCGGCGGCCGCCGTCCCCGGACGGCGGGAATAGCGGAAACCGTGGACTTTGCAGAATTCCACGGTCCGGATCATGTCCAGGCTGTCCTGAAAGTCTTCTTCGGTTTCCCCCGGGAAGCCGGCGATGATATCGGTGGTAATGCCGTAGCCCGGGTCATGTTCCTTCAGCACCCGGACGATATCCAGATACTCCTGCCGGCTGTAGTGCCGGTTCATGGCTTTTAAGATATGATCACTGCCGCTCTGAATGGAAAGATGCAGGTGCGGGCAGAGTCTTTTATACTGCAGCAGCCGTTTCACATAATCCGCATTGACCACTGTAGGCTCCAGAGAACTCAACCGAATGCGGAAATCACCGGGCAGGCTGTCGATGCGCCGGATGATGATCTCAATGCCGGACACGCCGTCCGCTTTTTCCTCTTCTGTCAGCGGCCAGCGGAACCCATCCTCTGTTCCGTAAAGGGCCGTGTTGATTCCTGTCAGGATCAGTTCTTTAAAGCCGGATGCCACCAGGGCGCGAGCTTCTTCCACGATTTCTTCCGGATCCCGGCTTCGAACCTGCCCCCTGGCGAAGGGAATCAGGCAGTAGGCGCAAAACCGGTTGCACCCTTCCTGGATCTTCAGGTATGCCCGTGTCCGCGATTCCATGGACGTGATAATGCCCCGGTCCGTATACTCCGTCAGTTCATCATACGACCGGATATGCAGCTGGGCATGCCGGTCAGCACGAAACTGCTCCACATACGAAAGCAGGTGGTTTTTCTCCCCGGTGCCGGCGACGATGTCCACTTCCTCCATGGCCGTCAGTTCCTCCGGTTTCACCTGGGCATAGCAGCCTGTGACTGCCATGATGGCCTGCGGACTCTGCTTCTTCATACGGCGGATATACTGGCGCGACTTCCTGTCAGCCAGATTTGTCACAGTACAGGTATTGATAATATATACATCTGCCGGATCCTCTTCCCCGACGATTTCATGGCCTGCAGCAGCGAACTGCTCCTTCATGGATTCCGTTTCATACTGGTTCACCTTGCAGCCTAATGTGTGAAATGCAATTTTCATGTTGATACTCCAAAATGCGTGTTATTTTCATTTTACCACATATTCTCCGCCGATAAAAGTCAAACTTTCATGTTTGACCGGCCTGACGCATAGAATATTCTGGCTTTTGAAAAAGGCCGGGCGAGTGGATTTTGAGAGGAGGAAATGAAAATGAAAACCAAAGACATTCTGCTGGCAGCATTCCTGCTGATCCTCGCTATAACCGGACTCTACATTCATTGCAAGCTGCCCGCAGCAGCCGCGGCTGCCATGGAAAGTGCAGTGAAAGACAGCCGCAAGACGGTGCAGCTTCCAATCCTCATGTATCACGGCATTACCAGTGATCCTTCGAAAGTTGGTGAGTATTTCATCACCGCAGATACCTTTGAAAAGGATTTGAAATGGCTTCGGAATCACGGTTATACCGCGATTTCCGTAAAACAGTTGGCGGACTATGCGAAAAGCGGCGCCAGACTGCCGGAAAAGCCGGTCCTCCTCACCTTCGATGACGGATACCGGAATAACTATACCCTTGCATTTCCTCTGCTGCAGAAATACAACGCCAAAGCAGTCATTTCCCTCATCGGCAGCGAATCGGATCTGAGTTCGGACACGGTATACCGGGGCGACGCAGACACCGGGGGCAACATTACCTGGGGCGAAGCGGCTCTCATGGTTCAGTCCGGGCTGGTGGAAATCGGCAATCACACCTATGATTTGCACCGGAATGAAGGCGGCCGCAAGGGGGCCGACAAACTGAAGGGAGAGTCCGATGAAGCGTAT
>JAQXSU010000045.1 GCA_029219125.1 Bacillota bacterium | reverse complement strand
GGCGCTGTCGTCGATTTTGAAGGCTTCCGGCATGGTGATTTCCGGCATGTCGCCCAGCAGCATCGGATCGGTGATTTCTCCCGTCAGAGCGGCTGCCACCGCAGTTTCCGGGGATACCAGGTAGACCTGTCCGTCTGCCGTACCGCTTCTGCCTTCGAAATTCCGGTTAAAGGTCCGCAGAGATACTCCGCCGGAGTTCGGGGAGAAGCCCATGCCGATACACGGACCGCAGGCGCATTCCAGCACCCGGGCGCCGCTGGCCAGAATATCCGAAAGAGCACCGCAGTCTGCCAGCATTGCCAGTACCTGTCTGGATCCCGGAGAAACCGACAGGCTCACTTCCGGCTTGATGGTCTTTCCCTTCAGAAGGGCTGCCACCTTCAGCATATCGTATAAGGAAGAGTTGGTGCAGGAACCGATGCAGACCTGATCTACCTTCGTTCCCTTCAGACTCTCCACCGTGACCACGTTATCCGGGCTGTGCGGGCAGGCGATCATCGGCTTCAGCTCCGATAAGTTAATATCAATCATCTTATCATAAACAGCGTCCGGATCGCTCTTCAGTTCCACGTAGTCTTCGCCTCTGCCTTCTGCTTCCAGGAATGCCTTCGTCACTTCGTCCGAAGGGAAGATGGAGGTGGTTGCTCCCAGCTCTGTACCCATGTTGGTGATAGTGGCACGTTCCGGCACAGACAGAGTTTTGATACCTTCGCCGCCCCATTCAATGATGGCGCCTACGCCGCCTTTCACAGATAAGATGCGCAGAATCTCCAGGCTCACATCCTTGGCAGTTACGAAAGGACGGAGCCTGCCGGTCAGGTTCACTTTATACATCTTCGGCATGGTGATATAGTATGCGCCGCCGCCCATGGCAACTGCCACATCCAGGCCGCCGGCACCCATGGCCAGCATGCCGATGCCGCCGCCGGTTGGCGTATGGCTGTCGGAACCGATCAGTGTTTTGCCCGGTTTGCCGAACCGTTCCAGATGCACCTGGTGACAGATGCCGTTGCCCGGACGGCTGAAATACAGCCCGTGCTTTTTGGCCATGGACTGGATGAACCGGTGGTCGTCGGCATTTTCGAATCCGGACTGCAGCGTATTGTGATCGATGTACGCTACGGAAAGCTCTGTTTTTACCCTTGGCACACCCATGGTTTCAAATTCCAGATAGGCCATGGTGCCGGTGGCATCCTGGGTCAGGGTCTGGTCAATCCGCAGCGCCACTTCACTTCCCACGGTCATTTCTCCACTGATCAGATGTTCTTTTATGATTTTCTGTGCTATTGTCAGTCCCATTTTTCTGTCTGCTTCCTTTCGTCTGTTATCTGTCACTTATCTTGTCGTTGTATTTCGTAATGTTGTCATAGGCATGGCCGATATGGAGCTGCATCAGGTTCTCCACTTCCTTCACATCTTTTTCCGCGATGGCTTCAAAAATGGCCTTATGTTCTTCCACCGCCCGAAAAATTCGGTCATCGTGCTCCAGAGATGCCTTTCTGTATTTGGCCAGCTTATGGTGAATCGGGGAAAGAATCGACTGGAAGGTACGGCTTCCGCATTCGGAATAGATGATATCGTGAAATGCGGTATCCAGATTTCTTACTTTTTCCGCATTGCCTTTTCCCGCATAGAATTCCTGCTGCTCCAGGATATCCTTCAGTTGGGCGAGCCCTTCTTCACTGATTCTGACTGCCGTCTGCCCGGTCACCATGGCTTCGATCCGGCGCTTCACTGCAAACATGTCATCCACATCCTGCTGTGTGATGCCCAGCACCACTGTGCCGGAAGGGCTGTCCCCCACAAGCCTGTCTGCCTGCAGCCGGGCAAGTGCCTCCCGGATCGGTGTCCTGCTGACGCCCAGATCCGCTGACAGCTTGTTTTCGCTGAGGATCTCGCCCGGTCCATACACACCGTTTAAGATGCTTTCTTCTATTCTTTCATACACCTGGTTTGCCAGGGATACCACCTTATAATCGATCATGTCTGCTTCTCCTTTCCGCTTCTGCGGCTTCCTTCAGCTGCGCAATCTTATCCTCCATTTCACCGTTGGACAGGCTGGTGGTTCTGCCGTCGGCATACATCTCATCCACCCATTCCTTCAGTTCCTGCACGATCGGAGAATCCTTATGGAGCATGTCATCGCCCGTCAGACCGTAATGTTCATTCATCCAGTAAGCAATCCCGGCAAGACCGGACGTCTTGCTGACGGAAACGCCAGGCGCCCGGTTCAGCAGCTTCTTCGTATTGAAAATGTTATAAATCTCTTCATCCTTCATCAGACCGTCGGCATGAATGCCCGCTTTGGTCACATTAAAGTTTTCACCCACGAACGGCGTCATCGGCGGAATGTCATAGCCCATTTCCTTTCGGAAATACTCGCCGATCTCCGTGATTACCGTCGGATCCATACCGTCCAGAGATCCCTTCAGGGAAGCGTATTCAAATACCATGGCTTCCAGAGGAATATTCCCTGTTCTTTCCCCGATGCCAAGCAGAGAGCAGTTTACGGCGCTGGCGCCGTACAGCCATGCAGTGGATGCATTGGCAACGGCCTTGTAGAAATCATTGTGTCCGTGCCATTCCAGCATTTCGCTCGGTACGCCGGCATAGTGCTGCAGACCGTAAATGATACCGGCCACACTTCGAGGAAGGCTAGCTTCCGTATACGGTACGCCGTAGCCCATGGTGTCGCAGGCACGGATTTTGATCGGAATCCCCACTTCCTGAGACAGATCCATAATCTCGTTGACGAACGGTACCACGAAACCGTAGAAATCAGCCCTCGTAATGTCTTCCAGATGGCACCGCGGCACTACGCCGGCGTCGAAGGCGTCCTTGATGGTTTCCATGTAGAAATCCACCGCCTGACGGCGTGTCATGTTCATCTTCTTGAAAATGTGATAGTCACTGCAGGATACCAGAATACCGGTCTCCTTGATGCCCAGCTCTTTCACGGCCTTGAAGTCTTCCTTCCGGGCGCGGATCCAGGTGGTGATCTCCGGGAACTTGTAGCCCAGTTCCATGCACTTGTCGATGGCCTCCCGGTCCTTCTTCGTATAGATGAAGAATTCCGACTGGCGAATCAGTCCGTACGGGCCGCCCAGCCGAGCCATCAGCTTATACAGATCCACGATCTGCTTCACGGTGTAAGGCGCCATGGATTGCTGCCCGTCGCGGAAGGAGGTATCGGTGATCCAGATATCCTCCGGCATGTTGATCGGCACACGCCGGTGGTTGAAGGCAACCTTCGGTACTTCTTCGTAATTGAACATTTCCCGGTACAGGTTGGGTTCTTCCACATCCTGCAGATTGTATTTATAGATGCTCTGTTCCAGCAAATTGGTCTTTTTCGAAATTTCAAGCATGTTTCTACCTCACTGTTCGGCTGTCTGATTTCATACGCAATTAATCTTCGTTTCGATTTCTTCAACATTGTATACAAGTATACCCTTAAACATTTTCAGTGTCAATACTTTTTCTAAAATTGTTTTTAAAATGTTTTTTCATGTGGTTGTATACCATGTGGCGCTCCCCTAAGATGCATTACACCAGAGCCAGCTTACAGGTTTGGTACATGTAACCCGGCCATATTTCTCAAAAAAAAGCAAAAAAGCACGTAATAATTCGCCGGAATCGATGGTTTTTCCTCGATTCCGGCTGAAATTCAGCCGATTATGCTGAATTTCAACATTATTTTACGTGCTTTTAAGAAAAAAATTGTTTATATTGTCGGGTTAGATTCTGCTAACATTCACTCCACTTCTGCCTGTTACGCATAATATATGCTTCCATCCTCCAGGCAGAGGGCAGCCAGCTTTCCGCCGAAAACGCAGCCGCAATCCACCGCCAGATGGCCATGTCCGGAATAAACCAGAGGC
>JAQXSU010000044.1 GCA_029219125.1 Bacillota bacterium | reverse complement strand
CGATACCCTGAACGTGGTTGACGGCGGGGACTTCGAAGGAGACAGAGACGAGATTTTTCGCGAAGTGGAAGACTATGTGGCAGAGCTGGTGAAGAAAAACGTGCGCTTTACCATGGTGGGC
Organism: Bacillota bacterium; assembly: GCA_029219125.1. Lineage (GTDB taxonomy): Bacteria > Bacillota > Clostridia > Peptostreptococcales > Anaerovoracaceae > RGIG7179. The sequence continues at coordinate 4,656 of JAQXSU010000044.1, read as the reverse complement.
GGCGATCATTCCGTGACCATTCCTGTGGAGCGGGGTATCAACAAGGCGCTGGACGAGGAATTCGGCATCATTCATATCGATGCCCATATGGACCTCTGCGAGGCGCTGGAGGGCGATCCGCTGTCTCATGGCAGTACAGAGCGGCGCGCTCTGGAACTGGAGAATGTAACATCTCTGGAGAACCTGTATTTCATCGGAATTCGGTCCATCGAACCGGATGAATTCCAGTTCCATAAAGAAAACAACATTCAGGTGAAGACAGCCTATGACTGCTATCACGAAGGAATTGAAGCCGTTGCCGCAGACTGTGTGGAAAAAATGAAGAAATTCAAGAAGGTTTACATTACCTTTGACATCGATGCGCTGGATCCGGGCTTCGCTGCAGGCACCGGTACGCCGCAGTTCGGCGGTCTGACTCCGAGAATGGCACTGACCCTGCTGGAAAAGCTGTTCACCGGCCTGAACATTATGGCCTTCGACGTGGTGGAAATCGCACCGGCGCTGGATCCATCCCTGGCGGCCATGTATGCCGGCAGAAAGATCATCACCGAAGGCTGGGGCTACTGGGCAGATCAGTTGGGAAAACTGATGAGAAAATAACAGAATTTTGACAGTGAAAGTATGGCGGATCCGGGCAGTATTGCCCGGATCCTTTTTTCGATTCGCATTGTCCCAGCCGTTTTCTTCTGTCGGTTTTCCAAAACTGCTAAAAAGTATTCCAAAAGAAAACAAAAACGGATTTTTGGAAAACCAGCCGATGAAAAATTCCATATTTAAGAAAATATATAAATTTTATTACAGTATTAAAATTACAATTTTGCACCGAAATTGGCTGAATGGAGAGAAAATCGGCGAAAACCAGCGATCGGTTTTCCAAAATTGCCAAAAAGTTTTCCAAAAGAAAACTTTTCGAGGAGAAAAGAAAACCGAAGCTCTCGCAGAATACGATTGCGCGGGGATAATGCGAAAAACATCAGCTCATAGGATAATGCGAAAAACATCAGCTCATATTGACAAATAATGAAACCTATGGTATTCTACAAAAACTCTTTGCACTGCATTTCAATCTGCAGTCAAAACTGGGCAGACTGCGATGAGTGAACCCGGCAGCACAGAATCAGTCGTGAACGAAGGAGGAAACCATGAAAAAGTCTTTTATTGTATTCATTTCCGTTTTGTTGATTGTTCTTCAGACGGCATCTGCATTTGCATATTCGGATCTGAATGTCGGTTCATCCGGTCTGAAAATGTCCAGTTCAAATTCCGGAAGATATCAGAATGTAACCGTAAAAAACAAAGGCGTCCTGAATCTGAACGGCTGGGGTCTGGAGGTTTACGGCGACATGAAGGTCGAGAAGGGATCGAAGGTCAAGAATGGTGTCATCATCTTCAGAAACAAAAAAGGAAGTCTGGAAGGGCTGCCACTTTACGAAAATGTTCAAGGCCGTTACGGAGAAATCGAGGGCGGACTTGCAGCCATATGGAAGAACTGGGAGATCAGCGATTTATCCCCGATGCTGGTTTACGATGAGGCGGTTGCCGGATATTGCTTTCCGGTGACGACCAAAGGCGGAAGCCTGTACGGCGCAGATTGTGATACCATTCCATCCAAGGATTCGCCAAACTACGAAATGTACCAGGAGGAAGTCATTGGTGCTCTGAAGGCCAAAAAAATCAGCAAATCAACCATAGAAGGCATCAAAAGTACAAAAATAACGGTAAAGGCTGTCAAGAACTGTGCGGAATCGAAGGACGTAATTATTCCCCTGAAATGGTCTAAGTCAGCAGGTTATGCGGTGGATGGATACAAGCTGTACCGGGCAACATCAAAGGATGGAAAATATAAAATGATTGCAGAGTTTGACGGCGACGATATTAGAGCATACAGAGATATGAATGTGAAGTCTGGGAAAACGTATTATTACAAAGTACGCGGATACCGTTATGGCAATGAGATTACCTACTATACACCGTATTCCAGTGTAATTTCTGCAGTAGGAAAGAAGGCATAAATCAGAAAGCAGGAAGTCAATCGACAGATTTGTCGTTTGATCTCCTGCTTCTTTTTTTGAAATAATACTGCTGGAATGGGACGGCAGCATTGCATATCAGATATGTATCTCGCCTTCTGCCAGCACCACGCCGCTTCCGCCGACCTGGATGAAGCATGGGCGGGCAGCGCCTTCTTCACAGCCGCCAGCAGAGCAGTCCACGTCCAGATGGCTCAGAATCACCGACGGACGGTTCATGGCCTCGCCCTGTACGAAACGGCAGTCATCGCCATCTGCAACGAAACCGTTGAGATAGCCGTAATAGGTTAGAGCACCGTTGGAAGTACCGGTGGCCGCCTCCTCATCGATGTCATACAGCGGTGCGAAGTTGCGCACATGGCAGGTGGTTTTCACCGCATCACCTTCACCGTCTAGGGTGAAAGCATGTACCCCAACCACTTCATAACGCTCCGACAGCTTAGACAGAGCAGGAAAGTCCGGTGCAATGGCAGCCAGATCCGCCTGGGTGGCCACCGGCATCATGATGTCAGGAAGTCCGGTGGAGATCATCTGCGGAAGCAGGTTCACACCCCGGGATTTCTGCTCTTCATAAGACAGACCCATGATCCGGTACAGCTCCTCCAGAGCGGCAGGATCCGAGATTTCATTGATCTTTACCGGTTCTGCCATATCCATCAGGACAAACCCGTCCTTCACTGCGATGTTCAGATCGCCGGACAGGGTATGGTTCATGTAAGTACAGTTATCCTCAATATATCCGCCGTACAGCAGCGCGCAGAAGGAACCGATGGTAGCATGTCCGCACAGTTCCACCTCCGCCGCCGGTGTGAAATAGCGAATCTGGAACTCCTTCTGATTCAGCCGCCGGATAAAAGCCGTCTCGGAATAGCGCAGCTCTGCTGCGGTTTTTACCATGGTTTCATCAGACGGAAAATCGCTGCCCTCAGGCAGAATCACCACGCCGGCCGGGTTGCCGCCGAAGGTGGTTTCCGTAAATGCGTCTACGATATAAAATTTCATCTTCGCCCTCCTCGTTTATAATACTCGTTTCGAATACTTCGTACAATCTGATTCCATTATATACCGACCCGGAAGAAAAGAAAAGACATAATCCACGCCAAGCTGCACTGAAACGATGCCATGGCCAGAATCCAGCGCATCCCGCCCAGCTCTTTGCGGACAGCCGCCAGTGCTGCGATGCATGGGGTATAGAACAAACAGAATACCAAAAATGAAACGGAAGATGCAGGGGTAAAGACGGACGACAGATTCTTCGCAAAATCCATTCTCCCGGCACCCTCTCCCAGCATGACGGTCAGTGTGCTGACCACGGCTTCCTTGGCGGTCAGACCGGACAGGACAGCGGAAACGGCCCGCCAGTCTCCGAAGCCCAGCGGTGCAAACAGCGGGGCAGCCATACGGCCCAGATCTGCCAGCAGGCTTTCCGCCGGAACTTCCGTCAGGGCCAGGCTGGCATCCAGGTGTTCCAGAAGCCAGATGATCATGGAGCCCAGGAAGATCACGGTGAAAGCCTTCCTGGAGAAATCCTTTACTTCCGTCCAGGCAGCGGCCAGGGCCTGCCGCAGCGACGGACGGCGAAGATGGATGTGCGATGGTGCAGCTGACGATGCACTGCATCCAGGGACCAGAGCCTGCGGCGGCATCAGAGCAATGGGAAATACCGCCTGGGCAGCAGCAGCCAGCAGCAGTCCGGTGCCGGCCCCCAGCAGATACAGACCGGCGATGATCAAACCACTGCGTGTAGGAAAGAGGCTGCCGGCAATGAGGCTGTAGATGGGCAGTCTGGCGCTGCAGGAGAAGAAGGGCACCAGGAATATGGCACGGAGCTTCTGACCCGGATTCTGCAGCTGACCGGCCGAAAGAATGGCAGGCACCGAACAGCCGAACCCTGTAAGGAGGGGCACCACCGCACTGCCGGGCAGGCCGATCCAGGACATGGGACGATCCAGCCACCGGGCGGACTGATCCAGAAACCCGCTGCTCTCCAGCAGAGACAGGCAGAAAAACAGGATGCCGATGGCCGGAAGAAAGGACAGCACGCTGCCGATGCCGGCGCAGATCCCATCCACCAGCAGTGCCCGCACCGGGGGAGTAACCGAGAGAGAAACCAGGACAGCCGAAAACCGCCCGGTCCACCAGGAAATGCCGAGAGAGAGGGTTTTGCAAAGAAATCTGCCGGGGCCGCCGAAGGTGAGAAAAAAGACCAGTCCCATGGCGGCGGGAAGGGACAGGTACCGCAGCGCCGCGTATCGTTTCATGGAATCAGTATATGCCGGCGGAATCCTTACAGAACTGACAGATTTCCGAAAGTCTCCGGTAAGAATCCTGTGATAGAATGAGAGTGTGGAAAAAGGGTTCGGACGCCGGGCCGGAAAGGGGAATTTGAATGAATATACTGGAAACAAGGAATCTGAAGAAATATTATGGTCAAGGTGAGACCATGGTCCGTGCGCTGGACGGGGTGAATCTGACCATTGAGAAAGGATGCTTTGCGGCTATCGCGGGGACGTCGGGGAGCGGAAAATCCACGCTGCTGCATATGCTGGGCGGTCTGGACCGGCCGACGGAGGGGCAGGTTTTCGTGGATGGAAACGACATTTTTCGTATGAGAGATGAAGCACTG
>JAQXSU010000043.1 GCA_029219125.1 Bacillota bacterium | reverse complement strand
GTAAACGTACAGCCTCACAGCGGGTCTCAGGCCAACTTTGCAGCCTATAAGGCAATCCTGAATCCGGGAGATACCATTCTGTCCCTGACCCTGGATAACGGCGGCCATCTGACTCACGGCTCCTCTGTAAACTTCAGCGGTAAGCTCTACAACATGGTTTTCTATGATGTGGACGAAAGAGGATATATCGACATGGCAGATGTGAGAAAGAAGGCTCTGGCCTGCCGCCCGAAGCTGATTCTCACCGGTGCTTCCGCTTATTCCAGAACCATCGACTTCCCTGCCTTCGCAGAAATTGCGAAGGAAGTGGGTGCATACTTCATGGTGGATATGGCCCATATCGCCGGTCTGGTAGCAGGCGGTGCCCATCCGTCTCCATTCGGATATGCAGACATCATCACCACCACTACCCACAAGACCCTGCGCGGACCGAGAGGCGGTCTGATTTTCGCACGGCAGGAACTGGCGAAAAAAGTGGACAGCGCTGTATTCCCGTATGCACAGGGCGGTCCGCTGGAACACATCATCGCAGGAAAGGCAGTCTGCGCCGAAGAAGCACAGACCCCGGAATATAAAGAATATGTACATCAGGTGGTGAAAAACTGCAAGGCCCTGTCCGACGAGTTTATCCGGCTGGGATATAAAGTGGTAACCGGCGGTACAGACAATCATCTGATCCTTCTGGACCTGTCCGATGAACCGTTCAGCGGCAGAGTGCTGCAGGAGCGGTGTGACGAAATCGGCATTACCCTGAATAAAAACTGCGTTCCTTGCGAAAAGAGAACTCCGAAGGAAACCTCCGGCGTTCGGATCGGTACAGCGCCGATGACCACCAGAGGCTATAAGGAAGAAGACTTCGTGAAGGTCGTTCACCGCATTGACGATCTGATTCAGAAACTGAGAGAAGAGTTCAAATAGACATGAAAAATTATAAGCTTGCCATCTTTGATCTGGACGGCACGCTGCTGGAGACCCTGGAGGACCTGCATGACAGCACCAACCATGCGCTTGTTTCCCAGGGGCTTCCGCCGAGGACGCTGGATGAAGTGCGACGGTTTGTGGGAAACGGGATTCATAAACTGATCGAGCGTGCGGTGCCTGCAGGCAGCAGCATTGAGACGGTGGAGCAGGTCTTTGAAGAATTTAAGAAATGGTATGCGGTCCATTGCAACGACAAGACCTGTGCTTATGACGGAATCGAAGACATGCTTCATGCCCTCAGAAAGGCTGGGGTATGCACGGCAGTGGTTTCCAACAAGGCAGATTTCGGTGTGCAGACACTTTGCAAAACATATTTTTCCGGCCTTCTTGATGTTGCCGTAGGGCAGCGGGATGGAATACGGTTAAAGCCGGCGCCGGATTCGGTTAACGAAGTGCTCCGTCTGCTGGACATCCGAAGAGAAGATGCAGTCTACATAGGAGATTCCGATGTGGATATCGATACTGCCCGAAATGCTGGAATGGATTGTATCAGCGTCACCTGGGGCTTTCGCAGCAGAAAGTTCCTGCTGGAACACGGTGCAGAAATTCTGGCGGACAAGCCGGCAGAACTGAAGCAGATTCTCTGCGGCTGATGACTGCATTTGTGAATAATGAAAGAATTTTTGGAGGTTACATGTATATTCATGTAGCCTCTTTTTTATGAAAAAAACACTTGGCGAAGAGGGGCTGAATCCGGTGTCTCCGATTCGTATCCGTATATGTATTTTCAAAAAAACTTGAAAACTTGAAAAAAAATAGTGCAAAGCTGCGCGAAATATGGTAATATAGTTTCGTGGTTTTTCGAAACCGTATTTCATATCCCATGTGGGGCATTAGCGCAGCTGGGAGCGCACCACACTGGCAGTGTGGGGGTCAGGGGTTCGAATCCCCTATGCTCCACCATTTTGAAAGAAGAACCCTGAAATCTAAATGATTTCGGGGTTTTTTAATACAACAACAGGAATGCATTGGCATAAATTTGTTTTTTTTACGAACTTTTAGCGGATTATGCAATAATATTGCTTGCATTTCAGTACATACAATGATATAATCCCGTCTTTGACAGTTGATAGAAACAGAAACTCCGAAACCCATTGGAAACAAAGGGAATCGGAGTTTTTTGGTTTCTTAGAAATGTGGTATTTTTCAGCCTTTTTCAACCAGCTTAAAAATTTTTTTCATT
>JAQXSU010000042.1 GCA_029219125.1 Bacillota bacterium | reverse complement strand
GATGATGATCAGCGAACCCAGAATCAGTGCGGCAGGCAGGGTCTTTCGGGCATCTTTCAACTCCGCGTTGATGGATGTGGCAACGATCCATCCTTCATATGCAAAGGCTGTGGACACCACGGCACCCAGCAGCATGCCTGTACCGGATGCCGGGCCGGCGGTGCCTGTTCCAGCACCGCCTGTTTCGCCGGCAGCCTGTTCCAGGGCAGCGATTCCCGAAGCTGTTCCGCTGAAGTTCTCCGTCAGCTGTCCTGTCCTCAGACCGTAAATTACTCCGAAGATCATCATCAGTACCAGAGGCACCAGCTTGATGAATGTGGCCGACACCTGAAAATGCCCGGCCAGCTTCGGCGACAGAGCATTGAGACCGTAGCTGCCGCAGAGGAAGACCAGAGACAGGGCCATACACTCTGCCCCCGTGGCAGGTCCGCCTTCGCTGAATACCAGCTCCGGATTCACTGACTGGAAGAAAACCAGCGTATATCTGGCGCTGAGCCAGGCAAGCACAGCCACCAGTGACGGATAGTAAATCACCGACATGAACCAGCCTACGATGTAGGCGTACCTTTTTCCAACCGTGGCTTCCGCATAGTCCACCACACCGTTGACCTTTTCGTACATGGAAGCCATGATGGAAAATGCCAGAATGCAGCTTAACATAATCAGACCGCCCACGATCCAGGCCAGAATGCCCATGGGCATGTCTCCGCCTGTGATCTGCAGTACCGTCTGCGCCTTGAAAAACACGCCTGAACCAATGACAATTCCAACCACCATACAGGTGGCCGTCACGATACCGTACCGTTTATTCATTTTTCTCACCCATTCCTTCTTTTATCCTGTTCCGCCGTTTCGTTCCTCACACACTCTCATGCCCTTATAGGCCGGGACCGGCGGAAATAAATACACAATGTGATTCTAACATAATCAACTGCAATTTGCAATCGCTGCGGGAATCGTGTATAATTAAGAAAGTGTACAGCTTTTCCCTTCCATGCGGATAGGAAAGGAATCATAGAAGGAATCATATCAGGAGGATCACGAATGCAATACACGGAATTTAAAGGAAAAAAAATCTCCCGTCTCGGTTTCGGCACCATGCGGCTGCCAATGGACGCAGAGGGAAAAATCGTACAGGAAACCGTGAATCAGATGATGGACTATGCCCTGTCTCACGGCGTAAATTACATTGATACCGCTTATAAGTACCACGGCGGAGACTCGGAAATCTATACAGGCCGCGCCCTGGCAAGACATCCGCGGAAAAGCTTCTATCTGGCGGACAAAATGCCGACCTGGCTGTGCAAAAAAGCCGAAGATGTGAAGACCATCTTCGAAGACCAGCTTTCCAAATGCGGCGTGGAATATTTCGACTTTTATCTGGTCCATAACATTGACGAAGAAACCTGGCCGAATATCGTGAATCTCGAGATTGTTCCTCTTCTTCTCAAAGAACAGGCTGCCGGCCGTATTACTCATCTGGGCGCATCCTTCCACTGCGGTACGGAGCTCTTCCGGGAAGTGCTCACCAAGTACGGCGATGCCATGGAATTCGTCCAGCTGCAGCTGAACTACTTCGACTGGGAATATGAGAAGATGGAGGAATTCTATCAGATCGCCCGGGAGTTTGACAAGCCGATTGTCGTCATGGAACCGGTCCGCGGCGGCATGCTGGCAAATCCGATGAGTGAGGAAGCCCGCCGTATTCTGAATCATTCAGCCACTACCCCTGCATGCAAGCTGCCTTCCGGGGAAGGAACCGACTATGCGGCTTATGCGCTGAAATTCGTAGATCGGCTGCCTGGCATTCTGACTACCCTGTCCGGCATGTCCACACCGGAGCAGATGGAAGACAATATCCGCATCTTCGATGCGCCGGCCATGTCGGATGCAGAGCATGATGCTGCCATCGCTGCCGGCAGGGCGCTGCAAAGCGATATTCTCGTTCCTTGTACCGCCTGCAATTACTGTGACGAATGCCCATCCGGCATCAAGATTTCTGAGATCTTCGGCATGTACAATGTGGCCGCCGCCAAGGGCTTCCATAATATCTGGAGTTCTCTGTCCGGCCAGTACAACGCCCTGGAAAAGAACGCCAAAGACTGCATCCAGTGCGGAGCCTGCGAGTCTCACTGCCCGCAGAAGATCAAAATTATCGAAGAACTGCAGAAAATCGACGCCAAGTACGCAGAGCTGGAAGCCAAAGGAGAGTAAGCTTCTTATTCCCGCCCGGCGTGCGGGAATACTGGATAATCGACCCTATGAAAAAAGCAGTCCTCGTATACGACTTCG
>JAQXSU010000041.1 GCA_029219125.1 Bacillota bacterium | reverse complement strand
AGCTGCAGATCTGTATGATAAAATCCGCCAGAGGACGGACATACATCCCGGCATTTCTGGACAGGGAAAGCTGCAGAACGAAAATGAAGCTGATGAAGCTAAATTATCCGCGTCTGAAGGCGCTGACGGAACAGCAGAGAGAAAAGGTATGCGGTCTGGTCATTGATCCGTATGGCGAAAAGATTGTCATTGACAGAACACTGATGCAGCTGATGGAAAAACAGCAGTCTGCTGCAGGGGAAAGGAATGCGGTATGACAACAGGAATCTTTGATAATCAGGAATACCTGGTATCTATGGATCTTCCGTCTCTTGCCGAGCACCTGGCGAGAAAGACCGGTCAGCCGAAGACAAAAGAAACCATAGAAATATTCTTTCGATGTCCGCAAAAGGACGGACTGAGCATTTGCCTCAATAAAGATGCCTCCATCTTTTTATGTGTGCCAAATCTCCTTTTTGGCGAAAACTTTAAGCTGGGCAGCCATATCTGGGTCTACTTCACGGAGACCCAGGAATGGGCCTGCCTTCCGGAAACGTATATGGAGTCGACAGGAAAGAAGAAAAATCGCAAGGTGAAAGCGTAAAGAAGAAGATCAAATCAAAAACAGATATTATATGAGGAGGAAAAGAAGATGAGAGTTGAATGGTTTGAAAATCCGGATAATGTTGTTTATGCAGATGTAAATGAGTTTGCAGACAACTTCGGTAAGGAAACGGGGATTTCGGATCTCCGGGGTAAAATTGAGAACTTCAGAGCGGATCCTGCAAGGGAAGGAGTGATACTGCGGGGCATAAAACGTTCTGCACTGAAGCTGTTCGTTCCGGACATGGTATTCGACCGGCACATCGAAATGGGCGAAACAGTCTGGGTGTATATCGGAGAGACCTATCCGGCCTACTGTCTGTACTGGCCGCAGAGTGAGAAGGAAACGAAGGCAGAGGAACAGAGCAAGTGAACGAAAAAGAAATACTTGTACTGGCACAGCAGGAATGTTTCAAGGCAGCACCGGTCTATCAGAGAAAGATGAGCTGAAAGCCGGTACAGCCGGTTCACGGAAAAGACGCCTTCTCAATTCTGTTATATGACGCCGCCATGCGGGTATACATATACATATGAAAGTAGAAAAGGAGTGAGAAAAATGTATGAGATGAGTCTCGGACTGCTGCTGCCGCTGGTTGGCACGACCCTCGGCGCCGGGATGGTCTTTTTCCTGAAAAACGATATGAACCTGCAGGTGCAGCGGGTTTTCACCGGGTTTGCGGCCGGCGTGATGACGGCGGCATCGGTCTGGAGTCTTCTGATTCCTGCCATGGAGCAGTCTGCTCCCATGGGAATATGGGCGTTTCTCCCGGCTGTCATCGGTTTCTGGGTGGGAATCCTGTTCCTGCTGGGCATCGACAGCCTGGTTCCCCATCTGCATCTGCACAGTGAGGATCCGGAAGGTGTAAAAAGCAAGCTGCCGAAATCCGTGATGCTGGTACTGGCTGTTGTCATTCACAATCTGCCGGAAGGGATGGCAGTGGGGGCAATTTATGCAGCCTGGCTTGCCGGGGAAAGTACGATCTCTCTGGCGGGAGCGCTGGCTCTGTCTGTAGGTATCGCCATCCAGAACTTTCCCGAAGGTGCGATCATTTCGCTGCCCCTGCGGGGAGAAGGCGTTTCCCGCGGGAAATCCTTTCTCTGGGGATTTTTCTCGGGCGCAGTGGAGCCGCTGGGTGCGTTGCTGACCATCGGTCTGGCGGCAGTTGTGGTTCCGGTGCTGCCGTATCTCCTCAGCTTTGCAGCAGGTGCCATGATTTATGTGGTGGTGGAAGAACTGATTCCGGAAATGTCCGGCGGAAATCATTCCAATCTGGGTACTCTGAGCTTTGCGGCCGGTTTCACGGTGATGATGGCGCTGGACGTGGCACTGGGTTAGCTGCGCACCTGCCAGAAAACTACCACAGCTTAAAAATCTGCAGCGCCTTTCCCGCCAGATGGTACAGAGGCGTCTCCAGCACCTTGCGGGCCTCCTGCAGTTTCTCCGGAATGGGAATATGCTGCGGGCAGTGGGAGACGCATTTACCGCAGCCGATGCAGCGAGAGGCCCCGATGGGATCCTTTCGCATGAGGGTGTTTCGCATGTATTCCTTTCGTGCGGTGGAAATCCCTTCGGACGCAGAAGTATTATAGCAGGCGAAAGTGCCCGGAATATCCACGCCGGCAGGGCAGGGCTGGCAGTAGCCGCAGCCGGTGCAGCCCACCAGGGTGGTTTTGCGGATGACGGCCTTCACATTTTCAATCAGCGCACCTTCGGATTCTGTCAGACAGCCTGCTTTCGAGCAGCATGCGGCAGCCACGTTTTCTGTAACCATGTCCATGGAATGCATGCCGGAGAGGACGCAGGTGACGCCGGGTTGATCCCAGAGCCACCGGAGAGCCAGGCTTGCCGGCGTCGGGTTCTGTGCAAAATCCACTCGCCCGGCGTTTTCAGCATTTTGGGCGTTTTCAGTGTTTCCGGCGTTTTCGGTTCTTTTCGGAAAGAGCTGCTGCGCCGCCTTCGGCAGTTTATCGGTCAGGCTGCCGCCCCGCAGCGGTTCCATGATGATCACAGGGATTCCGCGCCGAGCCGCCTCTTCCAGACCCCGGCGGCCCGCCTGGGAATGCTCATCCAGATAGTTGTACTGAATCTGACAGAAGTCCCAGGGATATGCATCCAGAATCTGCAGGAACATGTCCGTGTTTCCGTGATAGGAAAATCCGATGTGGCGAATCTGTCCGGCAGCCTTCTTTTCGGCGATCCAGGATTCGATGCCAAGTTGTCTGAGCTTTTCCCAGGAGGCTACGTCAGAGAGCATATGCATCAGATAGTAATCGATATGGTCGGTCTGCAGCCTGGAAAGCTGCTCACGGAAATACCGCTCCGGCGCTGAAGAGGTTTTGATCAGGTACTGGGGCAGCTTGGTGGCCAGATTGACCCGGTCCCGCAGATCCGTCCGTGCGAAAATCTTTCCCAGGGCGGACTCATTTCCGGCATAGATATATGCCGTATCCAGATAATTGACACCGGCATCCACCGCAGTCTGCAGCAGCGCCTGAGCTGCATCCAGATCGACGGAGCCGTTTTTTCTTTCGAACCGCATGCAGCCAAACCCAAGGGCGGACAGAGGCTCGCCGCCCGGTCCTTTTCTGTATTCCATGTATTTTATCTCCTTTATATTTTCACCTTGTGATTTCAATTATATCTCATTATACCTCCGATGGCGCAGGTTGTCATTTCCTTTTTCCCTCCGGCATATACTGACTGCAGGACAGGCAAATTGCAGAACAGGAAAACTGCGGGATGGATTTCGGGGAGGATGGAAACGATGAGAGAGATGTTGCGTCTGATTGTGCAGCTGATGATATTGGGACTGATTTTTCTGGCGGTGGTTCCGCTGGCTGCGGTTCTGCTTTTCGGTCAGCTGGGACAGGCAGAGGGACCGGATCTGCAGCTTCCCTTCAGAAACCGGGTGAAAACACCGGATACCATCACCGTATGGCTGGAGGACCAGAGCAAAGCAGTAACGGTAGATTTCGAGGCCTATGTATGCAGAGTAGTCGCCAGTGAAATGCCATCCACTTTTGAAGAGGAAGCCCTGAAGGCCCAGTCCGTAGCGGCGCGGACCTTCGCTATGGCAAAGATCGAAAAATATAAAGAGAAAAAGCCGGAAGCCCATCCGAAGGCGCCGGTGTGCAGCACCACCCACTGTCAGGTCTACAAGACGGAGAAAGCCCTGATTGCAGCCCATGAAGAGGGCTGGGAAGAAAACGGCTGGGAAAAGATTAAAAAAGCCTGTCAGACCACAGAAGGGCAGCTCCTGTATTATGACGGTGAAATGGTCATGCAGCCCCTGTTTTTCAGTTCCAGCGGCGGACAGACAGAAAATTCAGAGGACGTGTTTGTCAGCGCCGTGCCGTACCTGGTCAGTGTGTCCAGCCCATATGAAGAAAACGCCACACACCGGGACGAGAAGACGAAGCTCAGCCTGAAGGATTTTGCGAAGAAACTGAAATCCGCTTATCCCGAAAAAGACCTGGGAAAGATCAGCCAGCCTTCCATTAAGATTCTCAGCCGCACCGCAGGCGGCCGGGTGGAAAAAATGCAGGTGGGAGACGGCGCAGGCGGCATTCTGAAAGGCACGGAAGTCCGCATGGCGCTGGGACTGTCTTCTGCGCTGTTTGCCATCGAATTTGACGGAAGCAATATCGTATTTACCTCCAGCGGCTCCGGCCACGGCGTGGGCATGTCCCAGTACGGGGCAGACGGCATGGCAAAAGAGGGTTATGACTATAAGGAGATTCTGACCCACTATTACAGCGGAACCCAGGTATACTGAAACGCGTCAGGATCGCGAGGATTCCTCTTGATTTATGCAGGAAGCCATTGTAAAATGAATGTGGTATGAAATATTCCTGCCCTGCGGAGGAAGAGGCAGGGAAAGGGCAAACAGAAAGGAACGGAAATGGCGGATTTAAAATTTTTGAATTTACTGGCGAAAGATTACCCGAACATTCGCGCGGCATCGGCAGAGATCATCAATCTCAATGCGATTCTGGCTCTGCCAAAGGGAACGGAGTACTTCCTCAGTGACCTGCACGGAGAGCACGAGGCATTCATTCATATGCTGAAAAGTGCGTCCGGAACCATCAAGTCGAAGATCGATGAACATTACGGTGCAGTTCTCAGCGAAAAAGACAGAGAGGATCTGGCAGCGCTGATCTATAACGCAGAGGCAGAACTGAAGCGGCGGAAAGTTTCCGAGCGGAACTTTGACGACTGGTGCGCTACAGCAATTTATCGTTTAATTACGATCTGTAAGTCGGTTTCCACGAAATACACCCGCTCCAGAGTGCGGCAGCGGCTTCCGAAGTATGCCGGCTACAGTATCGATGAACTGCTTCACGCTGACGACGAAGCCAACCGTTCCCATTACTACAGCGAGATCATCAACTCTGTGGTACAGTACGGCATGGCGGAAGAATACATCATTGAGCTGACCGAAGCCATCAGCCGTCTGGCGGTAGATAAATTACATATTATCGGCGATATTTTCGACCGTGGCGCCCATCCTGATTCCATCATGGATTTCCTGATGAACTACCATGAAGTGGACTTCCAGTGGGGCAACCACGATATCGTATGGATGGGTGCGGCCACAGGCAACTGGGCATGCATCACCAACGTACTGCGGATGAATATCAGCTATAACAACTTCGATATGCTGGAGGTAGGTTACGGCATTAACCTGAGGCCGCTGGCCACCTTCGCAGAGAAAGTCTATGGCGATGACCCTTGTGAAAAGTTCCGGCCTCATATTCTGGACCGGAATAAGTTTGACCCTGTGGATGAAGATCTGGCAGCACGGATGCATAAGGCAATCGCCATCTGCCAGTTTAAGGTGGAAGGACAGCGGATCATGGCCCATCCGGAATATCATCTGGAGAACCGGCTGCTTCTGGACAAAATCGATCTGGCTGCAGGTACGGTGGAAATCGAAGGAACCGTATGGCCGCTGCGGGATACCAACTTCCCGACCCTGGACCCGAAGGATCCGTACAAGCTGACCCAGGAAGAAGAGGACATGCTCAACGCCCTGGAAGCTTCCTTCCTCAATTCCGAAAAGCTGCAGGCACATATCCGTTTCCTTTACAGCCATGGCGCTCTGTATCAGAAGATCAACGGAAATCTGCTGTACCACGGCTGTATTCCGATGACAGAGGACGGGGAGTTTGAAGAAGTGGAACTGAACGGCGTGCGTCTGAAGGGGAAGGCCCTCATGGACTATCTGGACGACCAGGTGCGGAAAGCGTACTTCGAGCCGAAGGAAAGCGACGAGATCGGCCGGTCCGGAGACCTGATGTGGTATCTGTGGCTTGGCGGCAACTCTCCGCTGTTCGGAAAGGAAAAAATGACCACCTTCGAGCGGCTGTTCGTCGCAGACAAGGCAGCACATAAGGAGCCGACGCGGCCGTATTACCGGCTGATTAAGACCAGAGAAGCCTGCGAGAAGATCCTGCGGGAATTCGGACTGGATCCGAGCCGCTCCAAGATTCTCAACGGCCATGTGCCAGTGAAGATCAAGGACGGCGAAAGCCCGATCAAGGGTGGCGGACTGCTTTATGTCATCGACGGCGGAATCTCCAAGGCCTATCAGAAGCAGACGGGAATCGCAGGATATACGTTTATCTTCAATTCCCGGTTTATGGCTCTGGCAGAGCACAAGCCGTATGAACCGCTGCAGGCCGATGGAACCCAGGTATTCCATTCTCCGGTAATCCGCATCGTGGAAACCATGCCGGAGCGTCTGCTGATCATCGACACAGATCAGGGTGCAGAACTGGTGCAGCGGGTACAGGATCTGACAGATCTGGTAGCCGCCTACAAGAAAGGTCTGATCAAAGAAGTATATCAGTGAAATCTTGACAGAGTTTTAGCGGAGCCTTAGCGGCTCCGCTGTTTTTCTTAGCATCTTTTTTAACACTGAGGTGATATAATAAAACGTGGGAAAGAAAATGGGTGATGTGTTTCCTTTCTGTATGTGGGTAAGAGTGTGTGTGTTTAGTGGATATGGAAAAGGGAAGGGCAGGCTTCGTTCTGCTTTTTCCTTTTTTTGTTGTCAAAGAAGCACTGTGGTCTGAAAACGACTGAAAATGTCTGCAAAAAACACAAAAAAAGATAATACCGGCTGTACCTTTCGATTCAATCATTTCTCTGGCCTGTCTTTCTTCTCCCGATCGGATCGTCCTGATCTGCGGGAAACGGCCCTCATACCATACAGCCGGTATTACCGAATATTCACCTGTTCTGTCATGTCCTTGGGACTCACCCCCTTACCTTCGTTTCATAAACGCAAGCGCATGCTCTTTACTTCCTGCGAATGATGCTCACTCTTTGATGCATCTTCGATGTATGTAAACGCTTTATCGCTTTTCTTGAAGAAAGATTACCACTTCTCGTGAAAAAAGTCAAGCATAAATGCATAAAAATTCACGAAGTATTATGTATACTTGCATAATGACATTTTTCGAATCAGGATATGAAAAAAACTGTTGTATTTTTCACAAGCCGGTGCTATAATACCCTGCGGAGACAGTATTCGGGATGATATTTCAGAAACTGTACTCCGGCACATTTACAGATACAGACAATACAAACAGACAATACAATATGAAAAATCTTATGATGCGACGAGCTTATATTTGAAAGAAATAAGACTCAGAAGAGCGTAAGAGCATTTTTACTTTGCGAAACTTTCCTTCTGAGCAGGCTCAGAAGGTTTTTTTATTGTTGCGCGGAAGGAGAAACAGGGCATGACATTACAGCTATTGAAAGGGAAAATTCACCGCGCCGCCGTAACCCAGGCGGAACTGGATTATGTGGGAAGCATTACCGTGGATGAAGCACTGCTGGAAGCATCCGGCATCCGGGAGTATGAAAAGGTACAGATCGTGGACGTGAACAACGGAAGCCGGTTTGAGACCTATACCATCTGCGGTGAAAGGGGCAGCGGCATGATCTGCCTGAACGGTGCTGCTGCACGGTGCGTCAGTGTGGGTGATAAAATCATCATTATGGCCTACGCAGGCATGAGCGAGGAAGAAGCTAAGCACCACAGACCGAAGGTGGTCTTCGTTGATGAAGACAACCACATCAGCCGTCTGACAAGCTATGAGAAACACGGCCGGTTGGAAGACATGGAATAAGAGATCGAAAAACAGAAAGGAAGAGAACAATGCAGGTAACGAAAACCGTAGATGAAACAAGAGCAATTATCAAAGCATGGAAAAAAGAAGGGCTTACCATCGGTCTGGTGCCGACCATGGGCTTTCTCCACGAAGGACACGCCAGCCTGATCCGGAAAGCCAGAGAAGAGAACGACCGGGTGGTGGTATCGGATTTTGTCAATCCGACCCAGTTCGGACCAACCGAAGATCTGGCCGCCTATCCGAGAGATTTTGAAAGAGACAGCAATCTCTGTGAAAGCCTGGGCGCAGATCTGATTTTCCATCCGGAACCGGAAGACATGTATGACGACCCGTGTGCCTATGTATCCATCGAGAAACTGTCCAATAATCTGTGCGGTCTGACCCGTCCGATCCACTTCCGCGGCGTCTGCACCGTCGTATCCAAGCTGTTCCACATCGCAGCGCCGGACCGGGCATATTTCGGAGAAAAGGATGCCCAGCAGCTGGCCATCATCCGCAAGATGGTGAAGGATCTGAACTTTGATATCGAAATCGTAGGATGCCCGATTGTCCGGGAAGAAGACGGACTGGCCAAATCTTCGCGGAACACCTACCTCAGTGCAGAAGAGCGGAAAGCCGCTCTGTGCCTGTCCCGCAGCGTGGCAAAAGGAAAGGAAGTTATCCGGGAAGGTATGAAGGCAGAGCAGCTGCTGGCAGAAATGCGTGCCGTGATCGAAGCGGAGCCGCTGGCAAAGATCGACTATGTCTCCGCGGTGGACGCCCTGACCATGGAAAATGTGGACGTAATCGACCGTGATGTTCTGGTGGCCATGGCCGTCTATATCGGCAAGACCCGCCTCATCGACAATTTCAGCTGGCAGCTGCCGCAGAGCCGGTAGGCAGGAGGCACGGGAATGAAAAAGAAGAGCGTGCTGGAACGGATTTCGCAGGTCAGCGCTTTCCTCTCAAAATATATCGGCCTGATCATCATTTTTCTCTCGGTGATCGCCTTTTTCAAGCCATCCGGCTTCGCCTGGGCTACCAGATATACGTCCTGGTTCCTGGGAGTTGCCATGTTCGGCATGGGGCTGACCATCCGCGGAAAGGATGTACAGGTGGTGTTTACCCGGCCGAAGGAGGTGCTGGTGGGCTGCATCGCCCAGTATACCATCATGCCCCTGGCGGCATGGCTGCTGGCAAGCGCCATGAACCTGCCGGCAGACCTGGCTCTGGGCGTGATTCTGGTAGGGTGCTGTCCGGGCGGGACAGCTTCCAATGTGATTACCTATATCGCGGGCGGTGACGTGGCTCTGTCTGTGGGCATGACCACTGTATCGACACTGATCGCACCGCTGATGACTCCGGCACTGGTTTATCTGCTGGGCGGGGCCTGGGTGGAGGTTTCCTTCCTGGCCATGGTTTCCTCCGTGGTGAAGGTGGTGCTGGTGCCGGTGCTGCTGGGCATTGTGCTTCACAGTCTGTTCAGCAGCTTCATTCAGAAGATCTCCGGCATTCTGCCTCTGATCTCTGTGGTTTCCATCGTCATGATCATCGCGGGCATTGTGGCCAATAATGCAGAAAAGATCCTCAGCTGCGGCGCCCTGGTGCTGCTGGTGGTGATCCTTCACAACGGCATCGGCCTGCTGCTGGGACTGGGGGCAGGAAAGCTGCTGGGTTCCTCCTCTGAAAAGGAAACGGCCATCGCCATCGAGGTGGCCATGCAGAACAGCGGTCTGGCTGTGTCCCTGGCTGCGGCCAACTTCGCCGCCAACCCTCTGGCCACCCTGCCGGGCGCCATATTCAGCGTGTGGCATAATATTTCCGGCTCTGTCTTTGCCAGCCTGCGCCGCAGGAAGGTGAGCGGTCTGCAGGGCAGAACAGCGGAAAAGGCAGAAGGATGAAGGATTGAAGAAAAGATAAATATAGTGAATCCGTCACAGCGGCGGGTTCTTTTTTTCTTTCGACAGGAATCGTGGCTTGTTTCTACTATGATTTCTGTGATATTATAGTTCTGTTGTAAATGGAAGTGTCATTTCCTGCAAGGGAAAAAAGAACAGGAGGAAAAGCAGAATTCATGGGGAAGAACAGAAAAGACAGGAAGGACGGCAGATGGATCAGCGATCTGGACGGCTTTCACTATATTATGCCGCATCTGATGCCCAACCGCTGCGATGCGGAAGTATACATTGAAGAACATCTGGACGTGACCCGTCTGATGGAATATCTGAAGGAGAAAAACGGGGAAGACGCACCGTATAAGACAACCCTGTTTCATGTCATAGTCACAGCGGTGGCCAAAACCATCTATCACCGGCCGTTGCTGAATCGGTTTGTAGCGGGACGGAGATTGTATGAGAGAAACCGGATCCTTCTCAGCTTCGTAGTCAAGCGCCAGTTTCAGGACGGTGCGAAGGAGTCGCTGCTTATCATGGAAGCGGACGGAGATACCACGCTGGAGCAGGTGAGCCGCAAGATCCTGGGAGAGACGGATCATATTCGCAGAGAAGACGGCAATGACATGGATGACTTCCTGGGTCTTCTGTCCAGGCTGCCGCGCTGGCTGATGCGTCTCTTCATGTGCATTTTCCGTTTCCTGGATTTCCATGGGTGGATGCCTGACAGCATCTGCAGCGGAGACAGCAACTACACCACGGTGCTGCTCTCCAACCTGGGAAGTATAAAATGCAATGCTGCCTATCACCATCTGAACAACTACGGAACCAATTCCATCGTTCTGACCATCGGAAAGGTACATAAAGAACAGGTCATCGACGAGGAAGGGAACAGTTCCATTCGGGACATCGTAAATATAGGTGCGGCTGTGGACGAACGAATTGCTGATGGATTTTACTTCGCCAGGTCGATCCGGCTGATCGAAGCAATCCTGCAGCAGCCGGAACTTCTGGAACAGCCCGTTGCATCGGCTTGCCCGGAGGAATTTTGAGAAAGAGAGAAAGAAAGAAACCATGACTGTGATTGATTATCCGCGCACCTCCATGTGCGAAATGCTATACCGGTCAGCGGAAAAGAAGCCGGAAAGTGCGGCTTACCAATTTCAGGGGAAGGTGACCGACTACCAGACCTTTGTCCGGAAAATGGAGGATACCGCGAAATCCTTCCTCGCGGCGGGAATCGGCCAGGGCGACCGTGTTACTGTATGCATGCCCAATACGCCGCAGGCGGTGGACTGCTTCTACGGTCTGAATCGGATCGGTGCGGTGCCGACCATGATTCATCCGCTTTCGGCTGCTTCGGAGATTGCATTCTATGTGGAAAGCTCCGGCAGCAAAGCCATCGTCACGCTGGATATATTTTATGAAAAAGTGCAGAAGGCGCTGGACGGCCTCGATCATCCGGTGGAGATCATTCTCGCCCGGATCAGGGACGAGCTGCCGTTTCCGCTGAATCTTCTCTACCCTCTGACGCTGAAGGAAAAACCGAAAAAACCGGAAGGAAAGCATGTCATGACCTGGGTACGGTTCATGGCCGGCGGCCGGACGGTGAAGAACCTGCCGGAAACGTTTCCGGAATGGGACGATACGGCGGTGATTCTGTTCAGCGGCGGCACCACGGGAAAGACTAAGGGAATTCTGCTGACCAATATGAACCTTAATGCGCTGGCACTGCAGACAGGTGCCGCTGCGGAGTTTTCTCTGGACGGACTGCGAATGCTTTCTGTTATGCCTCTGTTTCACGGGTTCGGTCTTGGCATCGGAATCCATACGCCGGTGGTTTTCGGCGGTACATGCATTCTGGTACCGCAGTTCACCGTAAAGACCTACGCCAATCTGATCAAAAAAACCCGGCCGAATGTGCTTCCGGGTGTGCCGACGCTGTTTGAAGCGCTGCTTCGGACGGAAGGGCTGGAAGGATTCGATCTTTCCTTCCTGCGGGGTGTTTTCTGCGGTGGTGACTCCCTCTCCATCGAACTGAAAAAGAAGGTGGACGCATTCCTGAAGGAGCACAACGCAGGGGTGCAGATACGGGAAGGCTACGGAACCACAGAATGCGTCACTGCCAGCTGCCTGACGCCATACGACTACTTTAAGGAAGGAAGCATCGGACTGCCGTATCCGGATATGCATTACCAGATCGTAAAGGTGGGAACCTGCGAAAAGGTGAAAAACGGGGAAGAAGGCGAAATCTGCATCAGCGGGCCGACGGTGATGAAAGGATATATGGATAATCCGGAGGAAACCGCAGAGACTCTGCGGGATCACGGAGACGGACGCATCTGGCTCCATACGGGAGATCTGGGGATTATGGATGATGACGGCTTCGTGTATTTCCGTCAGAGGATCAAGCGCATGATCATTGTATCCGGATATAATGTGTATCCTTCCCAGGTGGAAAATGTGATCGATTCCCATCCGGACGTGCTGTATTCCTGTGCGGTGGGTGTTGCGGATGACTACAAGATGCAGAAGGTGAAAGCCTTCGTCGTGCTGCGGCCGGGTGTGGAAGCCAGCGACAGGATCCGTGAAGAAATCATTGCGCGCTGCCGAGAGATGGTTTCCCCGTATGCGGTACCCCGTGAGATTGAATTCCGGGAAGAACTTCCGAAGACACTGGTGGGGAAAGTGGCGTACCGGAAGCTGGAAGCAGAAGAAGCGGCAAAAGCAGGATAGAATCGGAGCATACTCATACAGAGGAGGAATATGAATGAGAGAAATTAGAGAACAGTTATCTGCACTGCGCCGCTGCATGAAGAGGGAAGGTGCAGACGCTTATCTGATACCGACCACGGATTTCCACGGTTCAGAATACGTAAACGAATATTTCACCTGCCGGAAATTTATGTCCGGCTTTACAGGCTCGGCAGGAACCCTTCTGGTGACGCGGGACTGGGCCGGTCTGTGGACAGACGGACGGTATTTCCTGCAGGCAGAAGCCCAGCTTAACGGAAGCGGCATCGAGTTGATGAAGGAACGGGAACCGGGTGTACCGACCATAGAAGAATACCTGATGGACCATCTGACGGCCGGAAGCTGTCTGGGTTTCGACGGACGGGTCGTAGACTGCCAAGCCGCGGATCGGTTTGCGCAGAACTACAGGCTGAAGTGGGACGTGGACCTGGTAGGCGAAATCTGGAAGGAAAGACCGCCGCTTCTCCCGCAGCCGATCTATGAGATCCCTCTGACGGTGACAGGAGAGACTGCGGTATCAAAGCTTGGCCGGCTGCGGTCTGCGGTGACGGAGGCGGGCGCAGACATGCATTTGATCACCCGGATGGAGGAAATCGCATGGCTGTATAACCTGCGGGGAAATGATGTGGAGAACACACCGGTGTTTTTCTCTTTCCTTCTGATGGGACCGAAAGGGGAAACGCTCTACGTGCTGGACGAAACCTTCTGCCGAAGCGAGGCTGCAGCCCGGCTGCCGAAAACCACGCAGCTGCGCCCGTATTTTCAGATTTTCGAGGACCTGAAGCATCTGGACGGCGGGAAAATTCTTCTCAGCCGCAGCGGCACCAGCTATGCCATGGTGCAGTGTCTGCCGCAGCAGGTGGAAGTCATAGATGGAGAAGATCCGGCTGAGAGAATGAAGGCCATAAAGAATGAAACGGAGATCCGTTCCACGAGAGAAGCACACAGAAGAGACGGTGCTGCCATGGTTCAGTTCCTCTGCTGGCTGAAGCACGCTGTTTCCGGGTATGCTGCCGGTGAAGATACAGGGCTGACGGAACTCTCTGCAGCCGACCGGCTGCTGCAGTACCGAAAGGCACAGAAAGGCTTCAAAGACCTGAGCTTCACCACCATCGCAGGGTACGCTGCCAACGGTGCTGTTATTCATTACGATCCTACGCCGGAAACGAATGCAAAACTCCTGGCAGAAGGCTTCCTTCTGGTAGATTCCGGTGGTCAGTACGAGGACGGCACCACGGATATAACCAGAACCATTGCCCTGGGACCGCTGACCCGCGAAATGAAGGAGAACTATACCAGTGTGCTGAAAGGTCATATTGCGCTGGCATCGGCACGTTTCCCGGAGGGAACCTTCGGAGCGGAGCTGGACCGTCTGACCCGCAGACCGCTGCAGGAAAAGGGCCTGGACTATAACCACGGCACAGGGCACGGCGTCGGCCACCTGCTCAGCGTCCATGAGGGACCGAACACCATCAGCCTGCGGGGAACCGGAAGCCTGATCCTGGCCGGCATGATCACCAGTGACGAGCCGGGCGTGTATCTGGCCGGCCGGTACGGGATACGGCTGGAAAACGAGATTTTGTGCAGAAAGGGAGAGGACGGCCTGCTGGAATTCGAACCCCTGACCTGGTGTCCATGGGAGAGAGAGGCGATTTTGCCGGAAATGCTGACCGACAAAGAAAGACAGTGGCTCAATGACTACCACCGTCAGGTGAGAGAGACGCTGCTCCCTCTGCTGGATCGCAAAGCGACGGAATGGCTGACGGAACAGACCATGCCGATTTAGCCGGCATCAGTCCGTGATATGGGTCTGGATCCGGATTTCCAGAATATCATCCATTGGGATTCGGGTACCGTCCTGCAGAAGGATGCACTGCTCAAAAGCATCCGCCTTCTTTATAATGCCTGCGGCAGTTCGATAAGAACCGCCGCTTTTTTTCGTGTCGGGGATGAACCAGGTGACTGTGATTTCCACTCCGGGTCCCGGCTGCCGCAGGATGGTCTGCAGCGTCTGATCCAGTACGGCTTTTTCCTCTTCGCTCAGCTGGATTTTATCGTCGGTCAGTCGTTCCGTTTCTCTCACTGCCGCTTCATAGCCGGTCAGCGCAGCAAAAGGTGCAAACTGTGCCGCCCGATCCTTTCGCGGCATCTGCGGATGCTTGCGGGAAACAGGATGAGGCAGTCCGATGATGTCGTCGTAAGGCCCTGCAGGAGATCCGGCATATTGCTTTCTATTCCGTTCAGTCATGCTTTGTGTCCTCCGATCTGACCGTTTCTGTCGATGGCTGTGGCGCCGTCTTCCAGGTTCATGGCCTTCAAAATAGAGTTCTTTCCGAATTTTTTCTTGATATCCAGCATGGCCTGCTGCATCTGACGCTCTTTTTCCAGATCGGCTTCCTCTGCCGCCTTTCTCTCCGCTTCTGCCGCAAAATCCGTAAACAGGCTCAACTGCTGCTCGCCGGTATCCTGGGGCACGTCTGCTGCAGCCAGCACGCGGCAGGCCGTCAGGTTCAGCCGCCGGATCAGAAGTCCGGGCTCGACGATTTTGTCGTAGAGCGCTGTGACACTTTCCAAAATCCTTTTTCCCGACGATGTATACCGGTCCAGGTTTGCGGTGCCGTGGGCATGTTTCGGAACAGATCGTCCGTAATGATCTGTAGTAACCGGACCATCATAGGCAGTTCGGCGCCGGGGATCGGAGAGATTTTCGATGTCGTAGCCTACGGTAAGCACAAGCTGGTCGGTCATCAGCCCCTTATCCACCAGATCCAGGGCCAGCGAATCTGCCATTTCCCGCACTACCAGCCGGGCTGCATCAAAGGAATACGGGTGCTGCAGCACCTGGCCGGAGCCGATGCTGTTTGAATCGGGACGGTAGGACTTGATATCCGCCATGGTACAGGGTTCCCAGCCCCAGGCGTGATCAATGAGCAGTTCGGCGTTTACTCCAAACAGCTTGTACAGAAGCTCTTCGTTATGATAGTCCGTGGGCTTTCCGATAGAGCACCGTGCGATATCTCCCATGGTATACAGTCCGTGAGCCTCCAGTTTTTTCGCATATCCACGGCCCACACGCCAGAAGTCTGTCAGAGGCCGGTGGGTCCAGAGGGAGCGACGGTAGCTTATTTCATCAAGCTCAGCGATGCGGACGCCGTTTTCATCCGGCGGAATATGTTTCGCTTCGATGTCCATGGCGATTTTGCAGAGATAAAGGTTCGGTCCGATTCCTGCCGTGGCTGTGATGCCGGTGGCCTTCAGCACATCCAGAATCATTTTCATGGCCAGCTCTCTGGCTGTGATCCCGTATGTTTTCAGATAGTCCGTCACATCCATGAAAACCTCATCGATGGAGTAGACATGAATATCCTCCGGTGCGATATAGCGGAGATAGACATTGTAAATATCTGTGCTGCATTTCATATAATGGGCCATCCGGGGCGGCGCAGTGATATAGTCTGCAGATAAGCCCGGGTCGGCCGCCAGCTCTGTGCTGCTGAAGGAGGAGCCGGTAAACCTACGGCCCGGAGCATGCAGCAGCCTTTCGGCATTCACCTCACGCATTCTCTGCACCACTTCAAACAGCCGGGTTCTTCCGGGAATTCCATACGCCTTCAGAGAAGGAGAGACCGCAAGGCAGATGGTCTTTTCCGTCCGGCTGGGATCGGCCACCACCAGATGGGTGGTCATGGGATCCAGATTCCGCTCCATACACTCCACAGAAGCGTAGAACGACTTCAGATCGATGGCGATATATGTTCTGCTTGAGGCACCTTTTGAATCAGCCATGGCGAGGGGATCCTTTCCTGAAAGTTGGTTGCGGCAGTTAATGCTTGAGAACAAATGTTCTCAAATTGATTATACACGAAAAACGAGCAAAAGGGAAGGGAAAAATAGAAGTAAAAAATGGAAAAAAGTGGAAAGACGGACGTATGAAAGGAAAAATGAGCAAAAGAAAACCGCTGAACCTGTTGAAATTCAGCGGTTTTTTGGTGCGCCATGAGGGACTCGAACCCCCAACCTTCGCATTCGTAGTGCGCGACTCTATCCAATTGAGCTAATAGCGCATATACTTGTTCTTTGGAACTCGTACCATATTATTATAACGAATAGATGCCGGTTTGTCAAATAGAAATCGCCGGTATTTCGAAATTTTTTGGATATTTTTACGAAAATTTTTGAATGCGTCATTTTCCCTTTCATCTGGTTCACCTCAACCCATACATATTCATCAAAAAAATGCGAAAAGGTATGTGTCAATTCATCTTCAACAGCCCGGTTTCTCGGAAAAATTGCCGAATTTCAACAGTTTTCAGCAAAAATCCGGATCTTTTCAAACCGTGACACGACCCTTTTGCGATATTTTGCCTGAATAAGTATGTGTTTGGCATAGCTAACCATCGCGAACCAAAGCGGACTGCACGGCAGGTGCTTTGACTCCGCTAATTTTTGTGCCGAAAAAATTCTGCACTTGGCAGGGCAGGGGATTCGGTTGTATACTAATAGTATCTTAGCAGTAATTTTACAGGAGGATGAAAGAATGGGCGACAGCAAGAACCGGAATGTGTATAAGGATACGGCAGCGGATGATTTCAGAACGCTGATTGAGGAGACGGCGGAGGCGCTGGCACCGGAGCTGAAAAAGCTTGCGCTGGACATTCACGACAATCCGGAACTGGGAAATCAGGAGTTCAAGGCCTGCGGATGGCAGGCGGATCTGCTGCGGAAATATGGATTTGAAGTTGAAGTGGGATTTGAAGGAATCCCGACCGCATATAAGGCAGTGTATAGAGGCGGAGCCGGCAGCCAGAACGATGCGGTCGGCGGACAGAGCGGAGCCGGCGGTAGTGCTGCCTGCGGGCCGAAGCTGGCCATGCTGGCAGAGTATGATGCGCTGCCGGATCTGGGCCACGGCTGCGGACATAACTTGATTGCCATGATCAGCGTGGGCGCAGGGCTGGTGATCCGCCGGCTGGTGGACCAGCTGGGCGGCGAGATCCATGTGATCGGCACCCCGGCGGAAGAAACGGCAGGTGCCAAGGTGGAAATGGCACGGAAAGGTGCGTTCCAGGAATATGACGCTGTCATGATGGCCCATCCTATGGATGAGAATTTTACTTCCATGGATACCCTCGCCATGTACGCAAGAACCTTTGAGTTCTTCGGGAAGACAGCCCATGCGGCAGCGGCACCGCATGAAGGCTGTAACGCACTGGACGCCATGATCAACTTCTTTAACCTGGTAAATGCCCTGCGGCAGCAGACGAAGCCGGATGCGCGCATCCACGGTATCATTACAAACGGCGGTACCGCAGCCAACGTAATACCGGATTACACTTCGGCACTGTTCTACATTCGGGCGGAGAAGGTGGCCTATGTGGAAGAACTGTTGAAAAAAATTACAGCCTGTGCGGAAGCGGCTGCACTGGGCACCGGAACCACCGTGAAGATCTCAAAGGCAGAAGAAGATTTCAAGGACACCTGCAGCAATCTGTATCTGGCCAATCTGGCATGCAGCCAGATGGAAAAACTGGGCGTTTCCATTCCGAATCCGGGAAGAACCGTGATTTCCGGGTCCTCCGATCTGGGAGATGTGAGCTATCAGTGCCCGGCGATTCAGCTTTGCTGCGGCATGGGACTGGACGACGGAGAAGCCAAGTACGGACCGCACACCATAGAATTCACACGACACGCATGCTCAGAAAAGGCGCTGGAGAACGCCATGCATTTCGTGAAAGGCTTCGCCATGACGGCGGCCGAACTGCTGACCAACCCGGACCACCTGGCAGCGATTCGGAAGGAATTTGAAGCGATCCGCCAGATATAAGAGAACGGTACCGGACAGAAAGGAGAAAACTTGCACATACCAGCATTTATATCCGATCTGGCGGTCATGATGCTGACCGCCGGAGTAATCACCATTTTATTTCGAAAAATCAAACAGCCCCTGATCCTGGGGTATATCCTGGCCGGATTTCTCACCAGCCCGTATTTTCCACTGTTCATGACGGTGGAAGATACGGAAGCCATTCATATCTGGAGTGAGATCGGCATCATCTTCCTCATGTTCCACCTGGGACTGGAATTCAATCTTCACAAGCTGGCCCAGGTGGGGAGTACGGCCATCGTGACCACCATCATTGAAGTGGCAGGCATGCTGGCGGCAGGCTTCGGCGCCGGACAGCTGCTGGGCTTCGGCATCATGGACAGCATCTGCCTGGGCGGCATGCTTTCCATGAGTTCCACCACGGTGATCATTAAAGTCTTCGATGAACTGAATCTGAAGGGAAAGAAATATACGGAGATGGTCTTCGGCACTCTGGTCATTCAGGACATCGTGGGCATCTTCATGATGGTCATTCTGTCCACTTTGTCGGTCCGGCAGAACATATCCGGCGGACAGATTGTATTCAGCCTGGGCCTGATGGTGCTCTACCTGATCATCTGGCTGATTCTGGGCATTTATCTGCTGCCGACCCTTCTGAACCGGGCCATTCAGTATATGAACGACGAAATGCTGCTGGTGGTTTCCATCGGCATCTGCTTCGGCATGGTGCTGCTGGCCGACTGGCTGGGATTTTCCACAGCGCTGGGCGCATTCCTGGCGGGATCCCTGCTGGCCGGCACTCTCCATGTGGAACGGGTGGAGCACCTGACCAAAGGCGTGAAAGACATGTTCGGCGCCGTATTTTTCCTTTCGGTAGGTATGATGGTGGATCCGTCCATGATCGCCCGGTATGCGGTGCCGATTCTCGTAATCATTGTCGTAACGCTGATGGGCAAGCTGGTTTTCTCGGCTCTCGGCATGCTTCTTTCGGGACAAAATCTGGAAAACTCCGTTTCCGGCGGTCTGGCCCTGGCACAGATCGGGGAATTTGCGTTCATCATCGCTTCGCTGGGAAACAAGCTGGGTCTCATCAGCCAGTTCCTCTATCCCATCGTGGTGGCGGTTTCCGTCATCACCACCTTTACCACGCCATACTGCATCAAGGCGGCGCCTTTTGTGGTCAGATGGCTGGAAAATCACCTGTCTGACCGGTTGCGGACCAAGCTGGACCGTTACACCTCGGCGGAGCAGCAGGAGGAGGAACAAGACAGCGACTGGTATGCATATATTAAGAAATATTTCTTCCGCATGACCGTCTACGGCGGAATCATGCTGGTGGCCGTCATGGTGGGTGTGCGGGGGCTGGAGCCGCTTCTGGCATCCCGTTTCCCGGATTTTCCGAGCAAAATCCTCTCGTGCGTCTTTATTTATCTCGTCATGGCGGTGTTCGTGCGGCCGATGCTCAATCTCCATAACAACCTGTTTACCGCGCTGTGGCTGAAGCAGGTGTCGTTCCATCTGCCGCTGATTGTGCTGAATGCCATGAAGCTGGTGGTCATCGCACTGATCGCCATGATCCCCATGGTGGCATTCTTCGATGCACATCCGGTGCTGCTGGCGCTGGCGGTGACGGTGGTGCTGCTGGCATTTCCGAAAACAGGGCTCATGGCCACGGCCTATCTGCAGATGGAAACAAGATTCCTGCGGAATTTCAACGAGCGGATCATCCGGCAGGAGGAACGGGCCGGCAGACACCAGACCTGGCTGGACCAGAAGCTCTATATCATGTCCTTCATCGCACCGGAGGATGGGGACTTCCTGAACCGATCGCTGGGAAGCCTCAGCTGGGGGATGCGGTATAATGTGTATGTGGTGAAGATCCGTCACGACGGCAGGCAGTACATTCTGCCGGACAGCGAAATGACCATTCATGCAGGGGACAAGGTCTTCGCAGTGGGCGAAGAAAAAGCCCTGATGAATTTTTATGCCCTGACCCGGCTGGAGCAGACGAAGCCCCTGCGGACCCTGAAGCAGTTCATGGAGACCGACTATCCGGACGTGGAAAACGCCCTGTCCGTCTGCGCCATCAAGATCTACGGGGATGAGGATTTTGCGGGGAAATCCATCCGCCAGAGCCAGATCCGGACCCAGTGGGACTGCCTGATTCTGGGCCTGCAGAAAGACGGCTACCCGATCATCATGCCGGACCCGGACATGCTGCTGACCCGGGACGACATCCTGTGGGTCATGGGCTCCAATAACCACGTGGGGCAGCTGGCAGCCCGGTATGTGAATCTGGCTGATTGAGGCCTGGAACAGAAAAAAATAAAAAAAAGAGAAAAAAAGACTTGACGATTGAATGATTGTTCAACTATAATAGAGACAGTTGAACAATTATTCAATTGTTTTTTTAGGAGGAAAAAAGACATGAAAAAAACCTACATTCTGGACGGACTGTGCTGTGCCCACTGCGCAGCGGAAATCGAAAATAACGTGAAGAAAATGGAAGGCGTGGACAGCGCTGCGGTCAGCTTCCTGACCACCAAGCTGGTCATCGAAACGGAAACCGAGCCGTCGGAGGATATGATGAAAAAGCTGAAAAAGATCGTGAAGAAAGTGGATTCCGATATTACCGTAAAGGAAGCGTAGCAGAGAAGGGGTGAGGAGATGAAAAAGCGGATCATCCGGCTTTGCATCGGAGCGGCGGTATTTGTCGGAGCGGCGGCTTCGGCGTTTCTGCCGCTGGAGAGTGAATTGCTGCAGCGGATGCGGCTTGTGCTGTTTCTGGCGGCATATCTGATCGTGGGATATAAGGTGATCTGGAAGGCGGTTCGGAACATTGCAGGCGGCAAGGTTTTTGACGAGAATTTCCTGATGGCGGTGGCTTCGGCGGGTGCGTTCTTCGTGGGCGATTATCCGGAAGCGGTGGCCGTCATGCTGTTTTATCAGGTGGGGGAACTGTTTGAGGATTATGCCGTGGGCCGTTCCCGGAAGAACATTGCGGATCTGATGAATATCCGGCCGGATTCTGCCAATCTGAAAGTAGGCGATGAGATTCGGCAGGTGGATCCGGCAGAGGTCTCGGTGGGGGATGTGATCCTGGT
>JAQXSU010000040.1 GCA_029219125.1 Bacillota bacterium | reverse complement strand
CGGCAAAATCCGCCCGGCCGCCATGTCCGGCAATGTCCGGCAAAATCCGCCCGGCCGCCATGTCCGGCAATGCCCGGCAAAATCCGCCCGGTCAGGCTTTCCGCCTCCGTTCGCGCTTGCTACTCCCTCATGGGATATTTTACTGAGTTTTTTACTGGTATATTCTATCATTCCCTGACCGCTTCGTCAAGAGAAATCCATACGAATCCGTTGCTGCAAAATCCATACGAATTCTTTACTGCGGCTGTGTATCCTCCTCGATCCACAGCTGCGCTTTTCCACGCTTCTTGGCAATGTAAAGTGCCCTGTCGGCCCGCGCATACAGGCTGTTGAAGTCAGAATCCTCCGGATCCGACCAGGCTGCACCGGCAGATACCGTCGGACTCTGGGTGATGAGAGCAGTCTGTTCATTGACCTTACGGAGGATTTCCTCCCCGCGGCTGCGGATCTGAGACAGAGATGCATTCTGTTCCAGGTGCAGCAGGCAGCAGAACTCGTCGCCGCCCATTCTGCCTGCCAGACCTTCCTTTTCCACGGTGGCGGACAAGGTCCTGGCCAGGTTGATCAGCAGCTCGTCCCCCTGGGGATGGCCGTGGGTATCGTTGTACTTCTTAAAATCATCCACGTCCAGCATCAGCATCAGGCAGCGCTGCCCGTCCAATGCAAGCTTCTGCGCACAGGCTTTATGAAATGCCGAACGGTTCAGAAGCCCGGTCAGAGGATCCCGCTGGTTGGCTTCCTCCAGCCGATGGAGGCTCATCATGGCCCGGTTTCTTGCGATACCGACCTGCATCTGGACGGAAACCGAATCAGTGATATCGGAAACAACAACAGTGACGCGCTTTTCTCCTGTGGCAGGGTCTGCAGACGGAAGACCGGTGCAGAAGACATACCGGCCCGTGCCGTCCTTCCGACGGATCCGGTGTTCCAGATAGGCAATTCCCTGCGACTTTACCTGTTCCGCTACCATGCTCCAGTACAGCTGCCGGTCATCTTCAAATATCATATCGTTCTGTGTCAGACCTGATTGGGCAACATCATAGGCGGTATATCCGGTCAGTTTTTCGAAATGATCGTCCACTTCCAGAATGCGCTCTCCCGGGCCCAGGATGTATTTGGAACAGTACACAGAGTTGACCAGACTGATCTTCTCCGGCAGAATCTCCGGCAGAATCTCCGGCAAAGTCTCCGGCAAAGTCTTCGGCAGAGTCTCCGCCAGAAGATCCGCTTTTTTCTCTGTCCTGTCCGAATCCGGCACTGCCGCCCCCTCTCCGCCGGTAATCATCCGGACAAAAACCTCGGCGATATACGGGTCGAACTGCGTGCCTGCACACCGAAGCAGTTCCCGGCAGGCCTTTTCTTTTCCCGTTCCCTTCCGATAGGAACGGTCTGATATCATGGCGTCGTAAGCATCCACCACCGCGATGATCCGGGAGAGAAGCGGAATGGAATCGCCCTTCAGCCCGTCCGGATAACCGCCGCCGTCCCAGCGCTCGTGATGATAACGGATCGGTTCAGCCACAATGTTCAGTTCCGGCGTGGCCCTGGCAATCCGGTAGCCCTTTTCCACATGGGTGCACATGATCTCGTATTCCGCCTGGGTCAGCTTCCCCGAACTGTTGAGAATCTCCTGCGGTATACCCACTTTTCCGATATCGTGGAACAGACAGAGAAGGGACAGCTGATCACGTTCATGGTCCGAGAGTCCAAGGAGATACGCAAGACGTTCTCCCATCTCCCGTGTACGGCGCACATGGAATTCCGTTTCCGGATCACATTCCAGCAGGAGCTGATGGAGCGAGTCGATGACAGAAGAACTGTCAGAATCGCTGTCCAGCAGCTTTCGGGTCCGCATGACAGAAACAGCTTCCTGCACAGCAGAAATGATGTTTTCTCCTTCGGCGGAGGAGACGGCACTGTCCATTGTAATGCGGAACGGGAAGCTTTCCGCTTCTTCCAGCTCCCGGTTGACCGCCTCCAGTCTTTCCTTCATCTCTCCGTTGGACAGCCCCCGGCAAAGCGCACACAGCACCGCATCCTGAAGCCGTATGAATACCGTATTTTGCGGAAAATGATGTTTCATTAACTGTGCCTGAAGCTGCAGTGCACTGTCGCCGCCCTCATGACCCATGGTATTATTCAGCAGCGTAAGTCGGTTCAGGTCACACACTGCGATTCCGACCACGCCGTTCCCTGCCGGGAGAAGCTCCTGGCTGTGAAGGTTAAAATACCGTCTGGTCTGAAAACCGGTGACCGGATCGACACCCAGCGTGTTATTGGTAAAAATGAAGAACCGTCCTACCGTCTCCTGTTTCTGATCCCGCAGCAGCTGGAAATCACAGATATAGGATTCCTTTTTCCCCGCCGGAGCATTCCAGTAAAACCGCCGGTCATGATCCAGATTAGGAAGAATTTCCTCTACGCCCCACAGGCGGATAAATTTCTCCACCGTCAGGGACCGGTCTGACACCTGATGATCCTGCAGCAGCCCTCTGGCGTTCTCATTGGCGAAAATCAGCCGGTCATCCCAGTCGAACAGAAACAGCGGCTGACTCAGATTCTCCAGAATGGTCTGTCTCGCCTGACTCAGCAGCCCCGAATCCTTGGCCTTAAATGCATTCCAGAATATAGAATAACCCATAATGCTGTAAAAGAAAATCGAATAATCGATATGATTGCGGGTCACCTGCAGCAGATATGCGGCATTGACCGCGACCACCAGCAGCGCACTGAGAATGAGCCGGTGGTAGTAGTGCCGATACATCCGCGGAACACGCACTGCCCGCATGACCACCGCCAGAAATCCCGATCCCAGCATCAGATAACAGAGCAGCAGATGGAAATCATAGAACACATGGGGAATAAACAGCCACCGGGCAACAGTCGGTTCAGGCACGACCGGCTCATAGGTAATCGCGATTCCCGTCAGCGGGTTGGTCAGCAGAATGGCGGCATCCACCAGAATCCAGAAAATAAAAAAACGCCGTACCAGCCGCCCGATACGTGCGATATGAAAGTCCGTACTTTCATCTGCCCCCGATAAAGTAAAGAAAAAGCACATAAGAAAATACAGCATCCCGTCGATACTGGTGAAATACACACTGTTGCTCACAGACATGGTATTTTCGTCCGTCGTGAGAATGCTGATCATATAAGACAGGCTCACCAGCGCCGCCCACCACAGGGCGTAGCCCAGCATGCGCCCCTCCCGGTTCTTA
>JAQXSU010000039.1 GCA_029219125.1 Bacillota bacterium | reverse complement strand
CAGGTGCCGCTGGCCGATCTGGAAGAACGGATCCGCATGCTTCTGGAGACCTGGCGGGAATAGATTTCCGCATTTCTGCGGGCTGCTGCAGGCTAGGCTGCTATACCCGTGCACCCTTCGGCCGGTCGCCGGCGGTGATGAAGCTTCCCATGCCTGTGGCACAAAGAACACCGCTGTCTCCATCGCACACCTTCGCCATACAGCGAATCATGCGGCTTCCTGCCTGGGTCAGATCCACATGGATGATATAGCGCTTACCCATCATGGGTTTCAGATAGCTGACGGAAAGATCTGTTGTAGATACATACTTACCGGAATAAGCAGCACAGCTGAAGCCCATTGCCGTATCGATCATACTGCAGATGGCGCCGCCATGGACGCCGCCATACGGGTTCAGACACCACTCCCGGCTCTCGAAATCAAACTCCACCCACATCTCATCCCGGCTGCAGTCGTGCAGTTTCAGGTCCAGCCGTGCGTTGAGCCGCTCCGGATCTTTCTGGGCGAAAGCATACAGATCTGTGATCTCTTCTGCGAATTTTATATCCTTCATATGTTTGCTCCATTCGATTGGTTCAATTTCTGTAAGTTTTCGTTTTCAAGAAAAGAGCAGCCTGCATGAGACTGCTCCTTGAATTCTCATTTTTCGGATCTGCTTCCCGCAGTAATCGGAATTATTCCGCGATGACACGAATCCAGCCTTCCGGTGCTTCGATCTTGCCCATCTGAATGCCGGTCAGGGTATCATACAGTTTCTGGGTCACAGGGCCCATTGCAGTCATGCCGGACGGCAGGCAGATTTCTTCGCCGTGATCCACAATCTTTCCAACCGGAGAGATAACAGCAGCAGTACCGCAAAGACCAGCCTCTGCCATATCCTTCAGCTCAGTCTTGTAGATTTCCCGTTCTTCCACCTTCAGGCCCAGGTAGTGCTCTGCCACATAAACCAGGGAACGTCTGGTGATAGACGGCAGAATGCTGCCGGACTTCGGCGTAACCACCGTACCATCCTTGGTCACAAACAGGAAGTTTGCACCGCCGGTTTCTTCCACTTTCGTTCTGGTCTGCGGATCCAGATACATATTTTCATCGAATCCCTTTTCATGGGCATCGGTGATATTTCTCAGACTCATGGCATAGTTCAGACCTGCCTTGATGTTTCCGGTTCCATGCGGGGCTGCACGGTCCACGTCGCTGACACGGATGGTCAGAGGCTTTACGCCGCCCTTGAAGTACGGACCAACCGGTGTACAGAACATTCTGAACTGGAATTCATCTGCCGGCTTTACGCCGATGACGGAATTGATACCGAACATGTACGGACGGATATATAAAGTGGCGCCGCTGCCGAACGGCGGTACGTATGCCGCATTGGCACTTACCACCTGGTCTACCGCCTCCAGGAATTTTTCTTCCGGAAGTACCGGCATGCAGAGGCCGCGGCAGGAATCCTGCAGTCTCTGTGCATTCAGGTCAGGGCGGAAAGTGACAATCTTTCCTTCTTCTGTAGTATAGGCCTTCAGACCTTCGAACGCAGTCTGTGCGTACTGAAGTACGCAGGCACATTCATTCATAGTGATGTTGGCATCGTCAACCAGACCGCCTTCATCCCATGCACCGTCTTTCCAGGTGCTTACATACCGCTTGTCGGTCTGCATGTATCCGAAGCCCAGATTGCCCCAGTCGATATTTTTCTTGTCCATTGGTAATCCCTCTTTTCGCTTATATTTTACTTTAAGTATTACTGTTAAAATTTCATGCAAATATTATACTCCTGTCGGTTCCGGAACACAAGCGTTTTTCTGATTTTTTGTTATTCCCGACAAAATATTTTCGCCCGGCGCTGTGAGAATGCCGGGGTTCGGTCCTGATCAGAGTCTGGTCGTGCATGATCAGCGTGTGGTTGTGGGGGCTATCGGGTGGTCAGTGACGGCGCACCGCTGGTAGAGGTAATGTTTCCGTCCAGATCCACGAAGACCGCTTCCGCACCTTCTATGGTTTCGATGAGTGCTGTTCCTTTTTCCACCCCCAGTGCCAGGCAGGTGGTGGAAAGGCCGTCTGCGTCCACAGCGTGACTTTTTTCGGTGATGATGGTCACGCTGTCCACATCGGTCTCTGCCGGCCATCCCGTTTCCGGGTTCAGAATATGGTGATATTTCTGCCCGTCTTTCACCACATACCGTTCATAGGTTCCGGAGGTGACTACTGTTTTGTCGCTGCATTCAAATATACCCAAAAGCTGTCCGGATTCTGACTGAGGATCCTTGATTCCGATGGTGAAGTCCTGCTTCGGAAGTTCCAGCAGCCCTGCGGATTTGCCGCCGATAGCCACGATATTTCCTCCCAGATCGATGACTGCGCTGACTACGCCGCGTTCTTCCAGCCACTGTGTCAGATGGTCTGCGATATATCCTTTTGCGATGCCGCCCAGATCGATCTCCATTTCCGGATCCTGTAAGGTGACCTGATCTTCGTCCACACTGACTTTTCGATAGTCCACGTGGTGGACGGCTTCCTTCAGAAGTTCCGGGTCCGGCAGCGGATCTGTCACTTCACCGGTTCCTGCCTCGCTGTCCGAAGTGTCTTCGGTCTGAAAATCATGGAAATTCCACAGATCGGTTACCTTCCCGATGGTGATATCAAAAACACCGTTTGAGAGGGTTCCGTATGCCAGACCCTTTTCGATGACCTCCGCCGTCATGTCGCTGACCGTCACCGTCTGCCCGCCGGCGGCGTTGATCTTCGAAATCTCGCTGGAATCAAGGGTTTTGCTCAAAATCTTTTCGCAGCGGTCGCACTCCAGGAATGCATCGGTAATCAACTGGAAGATCCGCTTTTGCTGTCCTTCCTCGTCTGCTTCTGACAGTTCTTTTCCCAGATTGCTGTCCGGATCCACGCCGTAAATGGTGATGGTGCATACCGTGTCCAGATAAAATCCGGTTTTAGCGATGCCCTGATAATTTTCTCCATTGGAGCCGCAGCCGGCTTGTGGTATAATAAGAAGCAGTATGAGAAACACCGCGAGAATGCACCGAAGCATACGGCTGCATGGCCCGCTGCACGGCAGAACACCTTCGTGCATCCGTTTCCGTGGCCGCAGCTCGCATCGTTTATTTGCGATTGCCATAATATATTATCCTTTCGTGTCGAAATATTGCAGGCAGGCCCGGGAGTCTGCCTCATTTGCAGGAGTATTTATGATAAAAAAAGCTGATATCATTTTATTTTTCCTGATCCTTGCCTTTGGCCTTGCGGTCAGCTGGTGGTCTCTGGCTGGAAACTCTGCCGGAGAAAAAGCCGTGGTAACCGTGGACGGCAAGCTGTACGGCACCTATCCGCTGTCTCAGGACCAGATCATCCAGGTGGTGCAGGAAAACGGACACCACAATGATATTACCATAAAAGACGGTCAGGTTTCAATGACCTTTTCCGATTGCAGAAATCAAATCTGCGTGGAAAGCGGTGCCATCTCCCAGACGAAAGACACCATTGTCTGCCTTCCCAACAAAGTGGTCATTGAAATCACCGGCAGAAACGGCGATGACAGCGGCGTGGATATCATTACAGGGACCGCAGCTTCCGGCAGCAGCCCGTCTGCAGCGGATGCGGAAGACGAAGCAGAAGGGGGTGATGTCCATGGCACCGAATAAAACCAGGAACTCTGGTCAGAGCCGTCAAAATCGGAATCGGTCTAATCGCAGTCGGCCTGATCGGGGCCTGTCCACCCGCCGTCTGGCCCTCAGCGCCATGCTGGCAGCCCTGGCCCTGATCTTCTCCTATGTGGAAGCGCTGATCCCTCTTCCGGTGCCGGTTCCCGGCATCAAGCTGGGCATTGCTAACCTGGTCATCGTCATGGCCATCTATAAGCTGGGGTTCCGCTACGCCTTCACCATCAACTGCGTCCGCATCGTCATTGCCGGGCTGCTGTTTTCCGGCGTGTTCGGCATGATCTATTCCTTTGCCGGCGGCGTTCTCAGCCTTCTCGTCATGTACCTGCTGCAGCGGACCGGATGGTTCAGCATGGTGGGTGTTTCCATGGCAGGCGGTGTGGCACACAATCTGGGGCAGCTGATCACTGCCTCGCTGCTGGTCCAAAGTGTACGAATGATGTCCTATTTCAGCATTTTACTGTTTTCCGGCCTTATCAGCGGTATCCTCATCGGCGTGCTGGCCAGCCTGATCTACCGCCGCCTGCCGGATCTGCAGGTTTAACGTAACAGAAACGGAGGTTGCCATGAAAATCAATCGTGTCTATAAAGTATATTTCAGTCCCACCGGCACAACGGAGAAGGTGGTCACTGCCATCGCTGATGTGATGGCCCAAAATCTGGGCTGCGAAACAGATTGCTTCGATTTCACCCTTCCCCAGGCACGCACAGGCTCTGATTCCGCCGCTTCCTTCCCGAAGCTGTCCACGGAAGATCTGGTGGTCTTCGGCTGCCCGACCTATGCGGGCAGACTGCCGAACCTGCTTCTGAAGTATCTTCACACCATTCAGGGAAGCGGTGCCTTCGCTGTACCTGTGGTGTCCTTCGGCAACCGGAATTTCGACAATTCGCTGATCGAGCTGCGTGATCTTCTGGAGGCACAGGACTTCCACACCATCGCCGGGGCAGCCTGCAGCTGTGAACACAGTTTTTCACAGACCCTGGGTGCCGGAAGGCCGGATTCGGAGGACCTCGCTGAAATCTGTGCTTTCGCTGCCCAGGTTGCTGACAAAATCCATTCTGCAGAATCCATCCTTCCGCCGGTCCGGGTTCCCGGTGTCTCAGCGGCAAAAGATCATGGCGGCTATTACCAGCCGCGGGACCGTCACGGTGTGTTTATTGACATCCGCAAGG
Organism: Bacillota bacterium; assembly: GCA_029219125.1. Classification (GTDB taxonomy): domain Bacteria; phylum Bacillota; class Clostridia; order Peptostreptococcales; family Anaerovoracaceae; genus RGIG7179. The sequence continues at coordinate 5,888 of JAQXSU010000039.1, read as the reverse complement.
TGAAGCCTCTGACGGATCGGGAAAAGTGTCTCGCTTTTTCTTCGGCAGACGGCTCCTGCGGCATCTGTGCTGCGGTCTGTCCCATGGGTTCCATCGACGCATCGGATTTTGCACAGGTTCCCGGCATCTGCATCAAATGCGGCGCCTGCATCAAAAAATGCCCGGCGCAGGCAAAATACTACGATGATCCCGGATACCTCTACCACAAGGCAGAACTGGAGGAAATGTACAGCCGGAGAGCCGTCAACTACTTTTTCCTGTAGTCTTCTGTTCCAAAAACCGCCAGTGTCATTTCTCCTTCTGGCCATATATTCCAATCTTCCTTCATTTTCCTGTGATATAATGGAGGGAGATTTTTATTTGAAAGGCACACCAGAAAATGAAGCATCATATTCACTACGGTTGGGTGATCTGTATCCTCTGCGTTCTCACCATGTTCTGCACCATGGGTCTGGCATCCAACACCTTTTCCATTTTTGTCAACGCATTCATCGAAGAAAACGGCTTCACCCGCGCGCAGGGCGCCAGCCTCTCCACGGTCCGCTGCGTGGCATCACTGCTGGGCACCATCATCTGCGGCGTCTATTACGATAAACTGAACATGCGAAAGGGGTTATCCCTTGCTGTAGCCATGATCGGCATCTCCTTCCTGATTTATTCCCCCGCTCATACTCTCACCGTATTTTATATCGGTGCTTTTGTTGCCGGTCTGGGATACGGTCTGGGTACCATGGTTCCGGTTACCATGATGATCAACCGCTGGTTTGCAGAGAAACAGGGCTTCGTGCTTGGCTTTGCCAGCGCCGGTACAGGTATGGCAACGATTCTGTGTCCGCCTCTGATTACTGCAGGACTTACTGCCGGCGGCGTTTTTCTGGCGGCATCCTGTGAAGGCCTGCTGGTATTGATTTATGCTGTTATCATGTTTTTTCTGCTGCAGAATACACCGTCTGAGATGGGCCTTCTTCCCTATGGGGCGAAAGATGCATCTCCCGTGCCTTCCGGTTCAGCCGTTTCCGACAGCACGTCCCAAGAGGCGGCACTTCCTTCCGGTTCCCTGCTGCCGCGACATGCAGAAAAGCTGCCTCTGGCGGCGGCCTTTCTGATCGGTATGATCACTGCGCCCAACGCAGAAAGCCTGGCTGTTCACCTGACTACGGCAGGCCTGGATCCCGTAACCGTAGCAGCCGCCGTATCTACATTCGGTCTGGCCATGACCATCGCCAAGTTTGTCTACGGTGCCATGACAGACCGCATAGGGATTTTCCAAACCAACCTGGTTTTCACAGGAATTCTCTGTCTTGCGTTTTTCTCCGGCTTTCTCGCAGGGAATGGAAGTGAGACAGCGGCGTTTCTTTCCGCAGCAGGAATGGGCATCGGATATTCCATGACCACCATCACCTTTTCACTGTATGCCCACAGCTTTTACTCCGGTAAGAAAGCTGCAGACGCAGTGCGTCACTTCTGGATTGCCACACTGACCGGATCCCTTGCATTCACAACAGTGCCGGGTCTGGTGGCCGATCTGACCGGAAGCTACCGTCTCTACCTTCTCTGCAGCATTCCGGCGCTGCTGGGCGGTATGGCAATTCTTCAAATTTTATATAAAAAATACGTCCTGCGGTAGATCACTCCTGGCCGGACGTATTCGTTTCGGATTCATATTCTTTTTTTCTGCTCCCGCAGTCCGCTGCGCTGCAGTGACCGCAGTTCCCGCCGCAGGCATTTCCGCACCCGCTGCAGTAATTCCCTCTTTTTATATTACGGAAGATGCTCCTTAGTGCCAGCGCGGTACAGATTCCCACCGCCGCCAGAACCATTATGGTAGGCAGATTCATTTCTTATCTTCCTTATCCCCGTATTTCTGCACGTGTTCTTTCAGCGCATTGAAGGTCTCATCACTGATCACATGCTCCACCTTGCATGCGTCTTCTGCCGCTGTATCCTCCGGCACGCCGAGAGAGACCAGCAGATTGGTCAGCACCGTATGGCGTTCATAGGTTTTCTCTGCAATGGAACGTCCTGCGTCCGTCATTGTGATATATCCATCCTCATCCATGACGATGTATTCCTTCTGACGCAGATTTTTCATTGCCACGCTGACGCTTGGCTTGGAATATCCCGTTTCCCGTACGATATCGATGGAACGGACCGCCGGAACGGACTGACTCAGAATCAGTATGGTCTCCAGATAGTCTTCTGCCGATTCTCCTTTATGAAACATAGTATTCTCTCCCTCCCGGTTTCCTCTGAAAATTATCTGTCCTTATTATATCCCCTGTTTGCTCGCAAGTCAATAACATGCTAAAGCTGTACCTGATCCATCATAATATTCAGAATTTCCAGATCCGTTTCTTTCATACCCACACGCCCGACGTAGCCGATGCTCTTGATGGTATCTTCAATATCATCCTGAATAATACCGTCGCCGCCCGGAAATGAACGATCCAGCATGCTCATCTGATGTCCCGGAAACGCTGCATCCGTGGCTTCTGTTATACTGATTTTATACGATAAAACAGAGAGAAAGGAAACTGCAGTGTTATGAAAAGTGAACGCAGTCTGAAAGAAACGATCTATAACGCCGTATTGGAAGATATTCTGGCGCTGGAATACCGTCCAGGTGAAATTTTAAATGAAAAAAAACTGATAGAAAAGTATCAGTGCAGTAAGTCGCCTGTCCGTGAAGCCCTGTTGGCACTCTGCGCTGACAATGTTTTGAGAAATATCCCCCGCTATGGCTATGAAGTCGTTCGTCTGCCCATGGAGGATATCTACGAAATGATTCAGTTTCGATATATTCTGGAAAGCAGCATGCTTCAGCTGAACATACAGCATTTTACGGACTCCCAGCTTGACAGACTGGCTGCCATCGATGCACTCTGCCGGGAATCTGATGAAGATCTGTGGGCACATTGGGAAAGAAACACGGAGTTTCATCTGAAGCTGATCGGCTACTGCGGCAGCAATTACGCCGTAGAAGAGCTTTCCCGATGCATGAATCGTCTGAAACGGGCCTATGCCCGGTGCCGACGGGATAAACTGGAACATCCCGATGTTCCTCTGGATACCCGCAATCATGCCCTTTTGCTGGAGTGCCTCCGCCAGCATGATACTGACGGGGCACTTCGCTGTCTGCGAGATGATCTGAACGACTTCGGCAGACTGGATCGGGTGTTTGTATAAAGTATGGATTACCTGCTTTCTGCATGGTATTTTCTTACCATGTCCATATAGTATTCCAACATCTTCTTGCCGGTTTCTTTTCTTTCTTTCGTTATTCCGGTATACATCATTCTTTCCGGATGCCACTGGAGACCGATAATCGGATGGCTTTCGTGAACCAGCACATCCACCACTTCCTTTTCCCAGCCTTCTTTCTCTGCCCGTCCGGTGGTATCCTCACAGACCCAGCGAGCTGCTACCTGCAGGCCCTCGCCGACGCGTCCTACTGCCTGGTGATGACGGGAATTGACCATTAAACTTTCCCCGTACAGTTTTTCCATAAAGGTACCCGGGGTTGTGTAAAGTTTGTGAAAGCGATCCGGAATACGGGTCGTATGCGCTTCTGCTGCTTTCAGATGCTGGTTGATGGTTCCGCCGAAGTATACATTGATAAATTGGATTCCTCTGCACATACCAAGCACCGGGATTTCCTTTTTACAGGCAATATCGAGAATTCTTCGCTGGCCTTCGTCCAGCTCGTCGTCAATTTTCACCGCACCGCAGACTTCCTCGCCCCAGAGAGCCGGATTAATATCGTTATAGCTGCCCGGCACGATAATACCATCCACATCTTCCGCCTTTTCCGGGTCCAGAGAAAGGCGCACATCCCATGCACCCAGATCCTTTAGTGCCATGACATAATATTCAAAACCGTTTATCGTTCCTTCTTTATCTGCAAGCAGAATATTGATTCTATCCATTTTTACTCTTACCTCTATAGCTGTTTATCTCTCCACCTGAAAACGAATTGTTTTCTTTTCTGTATCTATTTCACACATGGCGCCGATTGGCAGTGTAATCATAGGCTGTCCGTGGCCGGACTGAATGTTAGTGATGACCGGCACCTGATCTGCATCCGGCCGTCCGCTGCTGAGAATAGCATCCATGATCACCCGCTCCGGACCGTAATCCGGTTCATCGATGACCATGTCAGTAAACTGACCCATCAGTACGCCTTTCACCTTATCAAATTTGCCGGCATCCCGCAGCTGGAATACGGTACGATCCAGATTGCCGATATGACCGTGAACTTCTTCAATGAAAAGGATCTTCCCATCGGTATCTACTTCATATGGCGTACCGATGGATGTGCCGATCAGCTCCAGATTGCCGCCTGCCAGCGGGGCAGTGACCTTTCCGCAGCCCTCCTGAGCAATGACCATGGGATGATCCGCCGGTTCCCTGTAACAGTATTCACTTTCCCCATTCAGCGCCGCTTCGAAAGCGGTGCTTGTGTCGTCATCATATGCATCCACCATGTTGGAAGAGACCATCGGACCATGGAATGTCACCAGTCCGCACCGGTCTGCGAAAAGATTCAGCATGGTGGTGGTATCGCTGTAGCCGACGAATATTTTCGGATTGGCCCGCACGATATCAAGATCCACACCGGTAATCATCCGATTGGAACCGTCGCCGCCCCGCACGCAAAAGATGGCGTCCACTTCCGGATCCGCAAACATCCGGTTGAGCCATTTCGCACGGACAGTTTCTTCGCCCGCCATATATCCTGCCTTGTTTGCAGTAATATTGTCTGCGACCTTCATTCTGTAGCCTTTTCCTTCCAGAAAGGCAATGCAGGCTGCAAGCCGCTCTTCACTGATAAAAGAGCTGCAGGCCACCAGGCCGATGCATGCTCCTTTTTCCAGTTTCTTTGGAAATTTCATAGCTTTCTCCCCTGTTTCTATCCTGTTTCTATTTCTATTCTGTTTCCTGTGCCGATGATGCTTCACCGGTCATTCTGAAAAAGGCACCGGAGGTATCTCCGGTGCCCTTCTCGTTGTGTAGTGCGTTTATTTATTGCAATATGGAATTAAGCTTCCCAGTGCATGTCTGCAGTGGACAGAGTACCGTCGGCCTTCGCAACGACGCCCTTCAGTTCGGTTCTGATTGCAGTGTAGTCATTATCCATGAACAGCGGAATGATGTTCATATTTTCGAACATACGCATCTGAATTTCGCCGATCTTTTCCACACGCTTTTCGGTGTCAGGCTCGCTTGCGATTTCTTTTACCATCTTACGATAGGTTTCATCGTTTCCTGGAGCGTTGTTATCGTAGTAACAGATGTTAAAGATCAGAATCGGCTCTGCCCATCCGAGGCCTGAGATACCCATATCATAATCATCGCTGTTGCAGCGTTCGTGGATGTAGTTCCAATCCAACGCTTCGATGGACATATCAAATCCAACCTGTGCCAGCTGGTTTGCCATTGCTTCCGGAATTACCGTCCAGTCGGTCCATGCCAGGAAGGTGAAGCTCAGAGTCTGACCGTCTTTTTCGCGGATGCCGTCGCCATCGGTATCAACCCAGCCGGATTCTTCCAGCAGTTCAATGGCCTTGTCTGGATTGTAGCTGTAGTTTTCCTGGAACCATGCTTTTACATCTGCGTTGAAGCACTGCATGGTGTCGATGATCATGGAATAGGTCGGAGTCAGTCCGCCTTCGGAGATTTCCTGGAATTCATCTCTGTCGATTGCCAGTGCAAATGCCTTACGAACATTAATGTCGGAGAAAATGGAGTTGTCTGTATTCAGTTCCACATAGTTGGTGCAAGGATAGGATGCATTGATCAGTTCAACGCCTTCGGATCCATCCAGTTCCAGTCTCTGATCCTTGGAAGTGGACATGATGAAGTCTGCAGAACCGCTCTTCAGTTCTTCA
>JAQXSU010000038.1 GCA_029219125.1 Bacillota bacterium | reverse complement strand
GCCCAGTCCGTCCAGTGCCCGGGACAGTCTTCCCATCAGCACCAGATTCACGGCTTTGGAACTTCCGGCTTCCTCTGCCAGCTTCAGCGCGTCGATGGCATCCACCTTTGCACCCAGGGCTTCCATCTTTTCAATCAGGTTTTCCGGATATTTCATGGCACCGGTGATGACCGGCATCGGGTCGGTTTCATGGAGATTGGTAATCATCTGTCCGCCCGGTTTCAGATATTCCAGCCATCTGGCTGCTTCCAGTTTTTCAAAGGAAACGATATAATCCGCCTCCCCTTTATCGATGATTGGAGAGTATACCTTCTCGCCGAATCTGACATAGGTTACAACGCTGCCGCCTCTCTGGCTCATGCCGTGAACCTCGGATACTTTTACGTCATATCCTTCGGAAACCAGCAGCTTTCCCAGTGTTTTGCTGGCCAGCAGGGTGCCCTGTCCGCCTACACCTACAATCATTACATTGGTCGTCTTTTTCATTTTCTGCTGCCCCCTCTCTTACTTGCTTTCCGGCTTCTCAATGGCCGATACCGGACAAAGCTGCTGACATACGCCGCATCCCACACAGGTCGTGTGGTCGATGACGGCCTTTCCGTCACGGAAACTGATGGCCGGGCAGCCGATCTTCATACAGGACTTGCAGCCGATACATTTGTCAGCACTAATGCGGAGTGCAGGCTGCGGTTTTACGCTCTTTAAGAGAACACACGAACGGCGGCTGATGATTACAGACGGTTCCTCTGCAGCCAGTTCTTCCTTCACAGCCTTGTCACAGGCAGCCAGATCATACGGATCCACCACAACCACACGGCGGATACCCATGGCATGGCACAGTGCTTCCAGATCCACCTTGCCGGCCGGCTCGCCCTTGATGTTGTAGCCGGTGGTCGGATTTTGCTGGTGTCCGGTCATTCCGGTAATGGAATTATCCAGAATGATGACGGTGGAATTGGACTGGTTGTATGCGATGTTGGCCAGGCCGGTCATGCCGGAGTGCATGAAGGTGGAGTCACCGATGACAGCAACTGTCTTCTTCTCTCCTTCCGGCCCCATGGCCTTGTTGAATCCGTGGATGGAACTGACAGAACCGCCCATGCAGGTACAGCAGTCGATGGAGGACAGCGGAGGAGCCGCTCCCAGGGTATAGCAGCCGATGTCGCCCATGACGGTGCATTTATTTTTCGCCAGGGTGTGGAACAGACCTCTGTGCGGACAGCCCGGACACATCACCGGCGGACGTTCCGGAATCGGTTCGTCCAGTTTCTTTCCTGCATCCACAGGTCTTCCCAGCTTCTCTGCCACCAGATTCTGGCTGAATTCACCCAGCACAGGGAAGATGGACTTGCCTTCCACTTTGAGTCCCAGCATCTTGCAGTGTTCTTCGATAAACGGATCCAGTTCTTCTATGACGATGAGACGATCCACTTTCGCAGCAAAGTCTCTGATTTTCTGTTCCGGCAGAGGCCAGATCATACCCAGCTTCAGGATGGACGCATCGTCCCCCATAACTTCCTTCGCATACTGGTAGCTGGTGGAATCGGTGATGATGCCCAGCTTCGTGCTGCCCATTTCGATCCGGTTGATTTCTGTTTTCTCCGCAAAATCCACCAGGTCGGCCATTCTCTGTTCTACCAGAGGATGTCTCTTTCTGGCGTTTGCCGGCAGCATGACGTTCTTCTGGGCATTCTTTTCGTACGGAGCGACTTCCGGAACTACTCTTTCTGCAGTTTCCACCACGCTCTGGGAATGGGATACTCTGGTGCACATCTTCAGCAGCACCGGCGTGTCGTATTTCTCCGACAGTTCCATGGCCAGCTTGGCGAATTCCAGGCTTTCGGCAGAGTCGGACGGCTCCAGCATCGGCAGCTTGGCTGCCTTGGCGTAATGGCGGGAATCCTGCTCATTCTGTGAGGAATGCATGGCCGGATCGTCTGCCACACCGATGACAAATCCACCCTTCACGCCGGTATAGGACATGGTAAAGACCGGATCTGCCGCCACATTGAGTCCCACATGCTTCATGGCAGCGAAGCTCCGTTTTCCGGCCAGCGACGCACCAAAGGCTACTTCCACAGCCACCTTTTCGTTGGGTGCCCACTCGCAGTATATTTCATCATATTTTGCACATTCTTCTGTAATTTCTGTACTCGGAGTTCCCGGGTAACTGGAAACCACCTGGCAGCCTGCCTCGTAAAGGCCTCGAGCCACCGCTGCATTTCCAAGCATCAGTTCTTTCATCTTCAGCACCTCTTTATGTATTCTGATTATATGTATTCTATTCTAACATGGTTTGCGGTAACTTGTAAACAGCAGATTTTGAAAATTTTCAGAAAATTTCGAAAATCATTTGACTTTCTCCTCTGAATAGAGTACAGTAGTATTTGATGAATTGTAATATATAAAGTAAGGAGATGCAGTTATGCCTATTACAGATTTTTTAGAGCGAAATGCACGCGAATTCGGAGATGACATTGCGCTTGTGGAAGTCAATCCGGAGAGAAAAGAATCCCGCAGGGTCACCTGGAGGGAATATGAACTGATCGAGTCCACCTCTCCGTCCTATTATAGAAATGAAATCAGCTGGCACGTATTCGATGAAAAGGCCAACCGGTTTGCCAATCTGCTGCTGAGCCGCGGCGTGAAACGGGGAGATAAAGTAGCCATCCTTCTGATGAACTGTCTGGAGTGGCTGCCGATTTATTTCGGTATCCTGAAGACCGGCGCCCTGGCTGTTCCTCTGAACTTCCGGTACACCTCCGAAGAAATCCGGTACTGCCTGGATAAGGCGGATGTCAACGTGCTGGTTTTCGGTCCGGAATTCATCGGCCGTATGGAACCGATTTGTGAAGAAGTAGGAAAGACACGGCTTCTTTACTTCGTAGGAGAAAACTGTCCTTCCTTCGCAGAAGACTATAACAGCGCCGCCTCCAACTGCTCCAGCAGAAAACCGGACATCACCCTGACCGACGCAGACGATGCGGCCATTTACTTCTCTTCCGGAACCACAGGCTTCCCGAAGGCCATTTTACATAATCACGAAAGTCTGGTGCATTCCTGCCGCGTCGAGCAGCAGCACCACGGCCAGACCAGAGACGATGTGTTCCTCTGCATCCCGCCTTTATATCACACAGGGGCAAAAATGCACTGGTTCGGCAGCCTGCTTTCCGGCAGCAAAGCCATTCTTCTGAAAGGCACCACACCGGAAACCATTCTGGAAACCGTATCCAAAGAAAAATGCACCATCGTATGGCTCCTGGTTCCATGGGCACAGGATATCCTCTCTGCCCTGGACAGCGGGAAACTGAAGCTTTCCGACTATCAGCTCTCCCAGTGGAGACTCATGCACATCGGTGCACAGCCGGTGCCGCAGAGTCTGATCCGCCGCTGGCTGGCATACTTCCCGCATCACCAGTACGATACCAACTACGGTTTATCCGAATCCATCGGGCCGGGCTGCGTACATCTGGGCGTGGAAAATGTGCATAAAGTGGGTGCCATCGGTGTACCGGGCTACGGCTGGGAGGTCCGCATCGTGGACGAGCAGTTCCAGCCTGTGGCAGACGGCGAAGTGGGCGAGCTTGCCGTAAAGGGACCTGGCGTCATGACCTGCTACTATAACGATCCGGAAGCCAGCGCTGCTGTACTCCGCGGAGAGCATAATGAGTGGCTTCTCACCGGTGATATGGCCAGAAAGGATGAAGACGGCTTTATCTGGCTGGTAGACCGCCGCAAAGACGTCATCATCTCCGGCGGTGAAAACATTTATCCGGTGCAGATTGAAGACTTCCTCAGCGCACACCCGAAGATCAAAGATGTGGCTGTCATCGGTCTGGCAGATGAACGTCTGGGTGAAATCGTCGCAGCTATCATCGAAACAGAAGACGGCACCAGCTGCACAGAAGAAGAAATCAACGATTTCTGCCGTCAGCTGCCGCGATATAAACGTCCGCGCCGCATCATCTTCGCCGATGTACCGCGCAATCCGACCGGAAAGATCGAAAAGCCGAAACTCCGGGAGATCTACGGTGCTTCCGAACTGGTTGCAAAACAGAATCAGGCATAGAATTCGTACAGAACATCAAACCCCCGGCATGCGGTCTGTAAAGACGGTATGCCGGGGGTTCTTTCGCCGATCAGGCTAATAACTTGCTGTGATGTTGTACTGTGATTTTTAATGCGTCGATATCGGCCTGCATGGTATCCAGTCTTTCTATGCCGGAAACGTAACGTTCATATGTACCAAGATAACAGTCCTGAATCGTATGAAGCTGTGGAATGACTTCGTTTTCCAGCCCAATACGAACCTTTCCGAATGCCTCGTCTATTGAATCCATGTGCTTCTCCACATCGTGCATTCTCAGCTCTGTGTAACCGATTCGCACAGAAAAACCTCGGATATCCAGATCTGCTTTCTCCAGGCCTTTTTCCACCTTTTCC
>JAQXSU010000037.1 GCA_029219125.1 Bacillota bacterium | reverse complement strand
AACCTGATTGAAAAGATGGAAGCCCTGGGTGCAAAGGTGGATGCCATCGACGCGCTGAAGCTGGCAGAGGAAGCCGGAAGTTCCAAAGCCGTGAATCTGGTGCTGATGGGAAGACTGTCCCGGGCACTGGACGGACTGGGCATTACGGAAGAGGCCTGGCTGAAGGCCATCGAGGCCTGTGTGCCGCCGAAGTTCCTGGAGCTGAATAAGAAGGCATTTGCCCTGGGCAGACAGTAACAGCCTGACAGACAATCGATACGATATGCAGCGGCATCCATAGCCGCTTGTGATAAATCATGACATTTCAATTTTAGCATTATAACGAAGAAAGGAAACGAAGAAAGTGACCAAGTATTACCAACCTGAAATCGAATGTGCCAGCCGGGAAGAGATTCTGGCGCTGCAGAACGAGCGCCTGGTGAAGCAGGTGCAGCATGTATGGGACAATGTACCGTACTACAGAAAAAAGATGGAAGAAAAGGGCCTGACCCCGGCAGATATCCAGTCTGTGGATGATCTCCACAAGCTGCCGTTCCTGACCAAGGACGATCTGCGGGAATGCTCTCCGTACGGATTGCTTGCCAAACCACTGAAGGACTGCGTACGAATCCCGTCCACCAGCGGCACCACCGGAAAGCGGGTTGTGGCGTTCTATACACAGCATGATATCGACCTGTGGGAAGAGTGCTGCGCCAGAGCCATTATGGCAGTGGGCGGAACCAACGAGGATGTCTGCCATGTCAGCTACGGCTACGGCCTGTTCACCGGCGGTCCGGGACTCAACGGCGGATCGCACAAAGTCGGCTGCCTGACCCTGCCGATGTCTTCCGGAAACACCGACCGGCAGCTCCAGTTCATGTGTGACCTGGGCTCCACCATCCTCTGCTGCACCCCGTCCTATGCGGCATACCTGGGCGAAACCGCCATCGAAAAAGGGATCCAGGATCAGCTGAAGCTGAAGGCTGGTATCTTCGGTGCAGAAGCCTGGACCGAGGAAATGCGCCGGGATATCGAAAAGAAGCTGGGCCTGAAGGCTTATGACATCTACGGCCTGACCGAGATCTCCGGCCCTGGTGTTTCCTTCGAATGTGAAGAACAGACCGGCATGCACATCAATGAAGACCACTTCATCGCGGAAATCATCAATCCGGAAACCGGAGAAGTACTGCCGGAAGGCGAAAAGGGCGAACTGGTATTTACCAGCATCACCAAGGAAGCTTTCCCGCTGCTGAGATACAGAACCAGAGACATCTGCGTGCTGTCCAGAAAGAAATGCTCCTGCGGCAGAACCCATGTAAAGATGAGCAAGCCGATGGGCCGCAGCGACGATATGCTGATCATTAAGGGCGTCAACGTATTCCCGTCCCAGATCGAAACCGTGCTGCTGGAACAGGGCTTCCCACCAAACTATCAGATCATCGTGGACCGTGTCAACAACACCGACACCTTCGATATCAATGTGGAAATGCCGCCTGAAATGTTCTCCGATACCGTTCGTGACGTAACTGCCAAGGAAAAGGAACTGGTTGCTGCACTGAAGGCAATGCTGGGCATCGTGGCTAAGGTACATCTGATGGCACCGAAGTCCATCCAGCGTTCCGAAGGCAAGGCAGTCCGCGTCATCGATAAGAGAAAAATGTATTAATGGGAGGTAGAACGATGAGTATCAGACAAATATCCATTTTCGTAGAAAACCAGACAGGTCTTCTGTCTGAAGTTACCACCCTGCTGGCCGAAAACGGCGTGAATCTGCGGGCGCTGTCCATCGCCGACACCAGCGAATTCGGTATTCTCCGCATCATCGTGGAAGATGTGGATGCGGCTGCTGCACTGCTGCGGGAAAAGGGATACACCTATACCGTGACGGAAGTGCTGGCCGTTTCCATGCGGGATGAAAAGGGAGGCCTGGCAGAAATCCTGAAGGTGCTGGCAGATGCCGGCATCGCGCTGGAGTACGCCTATGCGTTCCTGCTGCAGAAGGTGGGCGAAGCCTGCCTGATCATCCGTGTACCGGATAATGAAGCTGCCGAAAAAGCCCTGCAGGCTGCAGGCATCGGCATTGCGACCCAGAAGGAACTGTTCTAGTTATTTCTTCGCAAAATATATCGCCCCGGCGCTTTTGCTGCCGGTCTCCCGCTCTGCCGGAGCGGGGAAGACCGGCAGCGGAGGGTGCGGGGTTTCTTTTTTTTTGCGATTGCTGTGGAACGGCAGATATGGTAAAATAATATGATAAAGCTGTATTTGACGGAGGGGGAATCAAAACAGATGACAGAATATATTTTGATCGGAAGTTCTCTGATCTGCTGCCTGGCAGTGCTGGCTGTACTTCTGCGGATGAATGCCATGGGGAAGGAAATGCAGGAGCTTCGGCGGGAGAACCAGGCCCTGCGCAGGGAAAATCAGGAGATGATCCAGCAGTCCTTCCACGTATTCGGAGAGATGATCTCCGCCAATCAGAAGACGACAGCAGAAAATCTGGATCAGCGGCTGTTTGAACTGAACACCCGGTTCAGCCATATGGCCGTGGAGAACGAACAGAAGCTGGAGAACATCCGGGGTACCATAGAAAAGAAAATTACCGATCTGACGGAGGACAACAACCGGCATCTTTCGGAAATGCGTCAGACGGTGGATGAGAAGCTGCAGAAGACTCTTGAAGACCGGATCAGCCAGTCGTTCCAGCTGGTGAGCCAGCGTCTGGAGCAGGTATACAAGGGGCTTGGCGAAATGCAGACCCTGGCTGCCGGCGTGGGAGATCTGAAGAAGGTCCTCAGCAATGTGAAGACACGGGGTATATTGGGAGAAGTTCAGCTTTCGGCCATTCTGGAGCAGATCTTATCTCCGGATCAGTATGAAGAAAATGTACGGACCAAAAGCACCGGCAGCGAGCGGGTGGAATTCGCCGTCAAGCTGCCCGGCGATGATGAAGGCATAGTGTGGCTGCCCATCGATGCCAAATTCCCGGCAGATGCGTACAGCACGCTGGTGGATGCCTATGACACGGGAGATGCCGCTGCGGTGGAAGCTGCGGCGAAGAATCTGGAGCGTGTGATAAAATCCGAGGCCAGAGACATTCATGAGAAGTATGTGGAGCCGCCGTACACCACGGATTTTGCCATCATGTTCCTGCCGTTCGAGGGACTGTATGCGGAAGTGGTACGGCGGGGGCTGCTGGAAGT
>JAQXSU010000036.1 GCA_029219125.1 Bacillota bacterium | reverse complement strand
TAATTGATTTTTAAGTGGGAAAAAATAAGAAAAAACATGATTTTTATTGACTTAAAGTTCATAAGTGGGTAAAATATCAGAAACAGAGAAGGAGGGAAAACATGCGGAGAAAAATAGAAATGCAGCTGCTTGCCTGGAAGGAACAGGGGACAGGACGAAAGCCATTAATCATAAACGGTGCCAGACAGGTAGGAAAAACATATATTTTGCAGAAGTTCGGACAGAATGAGTTTAAGAACATGGTATACGTGAACCTTGAGACCAATTTGGCAGTAGCGTCATTTTTCGATGACAACATTTCGCCGGAAAAATTGATTCGCTATCTGGAGAGTATTTCAGGACAGCCAATTATTCCGGGGGAAACGCTGATTGTCCTGGATGAAGTACAGTCCTGCGAAAGAGCACTGACAGCACTGAAATACTTTGCGGAGGAAACACCGGAATTCCATGTTGCTGCTGCGGGAAGTCTGCTTGGTGTAGCAATAAATAGAAAGCGGTATTCTTTTCCGGTAGGAAAGGTGGAGACGCTGACTCTGTTGCCGTTTGATTTTGAAGAGTATCTGTGGGCACAGGGAGAAATGAAACTGATCGAGGAAATCAGATTCTGTTATGAAACAATGCAGGCCATGCCTGCAGCACTGCATCAGAAGGCCATTGAGCGATATCGGGAATATTTGATCGTCGGAGGAATGCCGGCAGCCATAAAAATATTTTTGGAAAGCGGAAGCTTCCTGAATGTACCGACAGTACAGAATGAACTGATGGATAACTACATTGCGGATATGGCGAAATATGCCTCTACGGCAGAAAGTGTAAAGATCCGGGCCTGCTATCAGTCCATCCCTGCACAGCTGGCGAAAGAGAATAAGAAGTTTCAATATAAAGTTGTGCAGCGAGGCGGCAGTGCCACTCTCTTTGGTGCATCCATTGACTGGCTGATGCAGGCTGGTGTTGTGCTGAAATGTCAGAGAGTGCAGACTGCAATGCACCCAATTTCAGTTTATGCGGATTTATCCGCATTTAAGTTGTATATGGGCGATGTGGGTTTGCTCTCGATGAAATCCGGTATTTCTCAACAGACCATACTTACAGGGGAGAGCAACCGATTTATGGGAGCGGTCACAGAGAACTATGTGGCGCAGCAGCTTGTGGCTGGAGGACATCCTCTGTATTATTGGGAAAGCGGAAATACAGCAGAACTTGACTTTCTCCTGCAGAAAGAGAACCAGATTATTGCTGTTGAAGTGAAAAAAGGGGAGAAGGTTAGGTCACGCAGCCTTTCTGTATTTTTGAAAGAATATCCAACTGCACATGCAATCCGGCTGTCACTGAAAAATTTTGGAGAGGAAAACGGAATGAAAGCAGTACCATTGTATGCCGCATTTTGCATTTGATTGGTATAGCGAAAGAAAAATCACAAAAACTCCAACACTTTGGGTCTGTCATTCGTCTTACAGGTGAAAGGCGAAGGAAAGGAAACAGGAGCAGGGTACAGAGAGGAGACGGACCATGACGGATGACACAGATAAAATCGTAGAAAAGCTGTATGAAACGTACCGTCAGGAGCTGGTCCGCTGGTGCCGAAGTATGACCGGCGATCTGCAGACCGCGGAAGAACTGGTGCAGGAGACCTTCTTGCGGGCACTGATCCACGGAGCCCTTCTGTCAGAGCTTGGCGAAAGCCAGCAGCGTGCATGGCTCTACCGAACCATGAAGAACCTGCATGTGGACCGTGTCCGGCGCGGCAGACGGGAAACGACGGTGGAACGCATTTCGGAAGGAATGGAAGCAGCGAAAGAGTCTGAGGAGATTCATCAGATGGAGCTGGAAGAACTGCTGGAGTCTCTGCCGGAACCTGAAGGACTTCTGCTGGCTCTGCGGTATTTTCAGGGATACAATTCGAAACAAATCGGTGAGCTGCTGAATCTGCCGGCTGGAACGGTACGTGCGAAGCTCTGTGAAGCCAGAAACCACCTGCGCCGTCTGATCCGGGAAGTGACAGAAATCTGAAGAGGAGGAAAAGGGAATGTTTCAGAAAAAGAATCTGGTTGTTAACTGTGATGTATGTGATACGAGGAAGATGAAAGAAGAAGACTACAGCAGTTATGAATCTATAACCATCAATGGCGACCTGGTGCTGGTCAGTCCGGAAAGCAAAGGAATTCTTGCACGGCTTCCGGTGTTGCAGAACTGTGATACTGTGCTGGAAGTGGGTGCTTCTGTGCCTGTAAATGTGATAAACGGTCCCTATGAAATTACGCCGGAAACCGCAGTGGCTGATCAAATGGCTATGGTGATCAATGGAAGCCTGCATGTGGAGACAGGTTCAGAGCATATTCTGGAGCAGTATGAAAAAATTCTGGTGAATGGCTCTGCGGAGATCCCTAGAAATTTTGCAGGATTTCTGAGCAAAATCCAGGTAAACGGTCAGATCATTCTTTATCCAGAGGATTGCGTCATTCTGGGGGATCAATTCGAGATCGATCGGTATTTCCCGCTGCGTGCCAGACAGGGCGGGAGGTATTACGTAAGTGAAGCCGTCATCATTCGGGACAAGACCGTAGATTTAAAGAAAATGGTGGAAAAACAGGTTCGTTTTGTGACACCGAAGCTGATTCTGCCGGAGGTCATGGTGGAAGACAGTGCGGAATTGTTTGATTTGCAGACGGTGTATACTGTCGTACCGGAAGGGATGCATCTGGTGTTTGGTGATGCAGTTCTGGATGATGTGCTAATTCGAGAAAACGGAAGCAGTCTGTTTGTTTGCGGAAACCTTGAAACGGATTGCGATGCAGACATGGCACAGCTTGCAGCGAAAATTGACAGACTTGTAGTGACAGGTACCATGACAGTGACCGAAGCGCAGAAGGAAGCCTTTCTGCAGATTGGTGCCGCATGCGGTGCGTTGAAGGTGGTAAGGGAAGGAAGGATTCTGCGAAACAAGCTGAAAATAAAAGTGGATCAGCATTTGTTGGATGCTTCTCCAAACGGAATTGAAATATATAATGCGGTAAAGGTAATCATATCCGAAGATGTAAAGCCGGAAACTATACTGCAGCAGCTGCATTTGTACGATTGCGTAAACGTGGTTTGCAGCACCCAGCAGGAAAGTGCAGTTTCGGTGAACAGCGAAAACGTGGCAAATATCGGAGAATCAGACAGCGAGACCACATCTGTTTCCGATATGATTTCCATGCTGAAAGATGCGCGGATTATGAATGGAGATAATTGCATATTGTAGTTGTGGATAAAGTGAAACGCGAAGGAAAAATTGAACCCTTCGCGTTTCACATTTTAATGCAGTAAAAACATGAAATTGTGTTGAACTGTATGTGAAAAAGTGATATAGTTTTTATGTATTTTTATTTTTACAGTTTCTTAACGCAATTGTTGAAACAAAAGAAAGGGATGCATTGAAATGGAAAACTTTTTCAAACTCAAAGAGCACGGCACTACGGTGAAAACTGAGATTATTGCCGGTCTGACCACCTTCTTTGCCATGGCCTACATCATTTTCGTCAATCCGAATCAGGTGACGGGCTTTACGGAAGGTCTGGGACAGATCTGGAATGCGGTTTATGTAGCTTCCATTCTGGCCGCTACCATCGGTACCCTGCTCATGGCACTGTATGCTAAAATGCCGTTTGCGCAGGCTTGCGGAATGGGACTGAACTCCTTCTTCTTCGTCAGCTTCATTCTGCCGCAGGTGATTTCCGGTGGAGATGCCGTACAGGGATATCAGGCAGGTCTGGTGATTATCCTGATTTCCGGTATCATCTTCCTGATATTATCTCTGACCGGTGCACGCCAGTACATCGCCAAGGCGATGCCGGAATGCCTGAAAAAAGCCATTCCAGCCGGTATTGGCCTGTTCATCGCATTTATCGGATTCCAGAATGTGGGTATCATTCAGGCGAATCCATATACACTGACCCAGTTCGTGGATATCCACGGTGCCATCAACGGCGAAGGCGGAATTGCCACTGTTCTTCCTGCTCTGCTGGCTCTGCTGGGCTTCGTGATCATCGCCATTCTTTCCAAGAAGAAGGTATCCGGCGCTGTAATCATCGGAATTATCATCACAACCGTTTTATACTATATCGGAACCGGCACAGTACCTTCCTTTGATATGACTCAGATCGGTCAGTCTTTCAAGGATTTCGCAGCAGTCGGTGTGGTAGGTGTGTTCAAGGGAAGCTCTTGGGCGCATGCTTTCAGTCCGGAATTCGTAGGCGGCGTATTCAGCGCCATCATGTATATCATCACATTCTGCCTGGTTGATATGTTTGATACCATCGGTACTCTGTATGGCACTGCTTCTCAGGCAGATCTGCTAGATGAAAAGGGTGATCCGCAGAATCTGGACAAGTGCATGGCCTGCGACTCCATCGCAACGGTATCCGGTGCTGTTCTGGGTACTTCCACCTGCACGACCTTCGTAGAATCCGCTGCCGGCGTAGCAGCAGGCGGCAGAACCGGTCTGACATCTCTGGTTGTAGCAGTATGCTTCTTCATCAGCTTGTTCCTCAGCCCGCTGGCCAGCATCGTTCCGGCATGTGCAACTGCACCTGCTCTGATCTATGTAGGCGTGCTGATGCTGGGCAACTTCAAGAAGGTTGACATGGAAGATATCGCTTCCGCAGTTCCTGCCTTCCTGACCCTGATCATGATGCCGCTGACTTACTCCATCGCCAACGGTATCGGTATCGGTTCCATTGCATACACGCTGATTGCCATCTTCACCGGAAAGTTCGAAAAGAAGGACATTATGGTTGCGGTAATCGGACTGCTGTTCTGCCTGAAGTTTATCTTCATTACCATGTAAGTAAACCGGTTTTCTGACCGGCGCACAAAATAAAAGGGCCCATCACAAAAGAATTGACTGCGTGATGGGCCTTTTTTGCATCTGAGATTCACCCTTGAAACCGGCGGCTTGAAAGAGTATAATAATAAGGTACTGGGAAGAAAACCCGGCATACCGATTCGCCGGCAGAGGAGACAAGACCGGGCGAACAGATTTTGGGAAGCGAAAAAGAACGCAGAAAGGATCGAAGTATGTTTCACGAAATGACCATCGCGGGGCTGAAGAGACAGCTGCCCCTCTGTAAAGTAACAGATGATTTATACATCGGCGCCTTCATCATGTTTGGCGACGTGGAGATTACCGTGGCATCGGCCCGGGAACTGCTGAAAAAGGCACCGGAATTCGATATCATGATCACGGCGGAATCCAAGGGCATTCCTCTGGTGCATGAGATGGCGCGGCAGGCTGGCGTCAACGACTACATCGTGGCCAGAAAAGGACCGAAGCTGTACATGACCAACATTATTTCCACGGATGTGGATTCCATTACCACAGATCATATTCAGACGCTGTGCATTGGACAGCATGAGGCTGACATGATGCATGGCCGCAGAGTGCTCATTGTGGATGATGTGATCAGCACAGGGGAATCTCTGAAATCCATTGAGACACTGGTGAATCAGGTCGGCGGAAACATCGTGGGCCGTATGGCTGTGCTGGCGGAAGGTGAGGCTGCTGACCGGGATGATATCATCTTCCTGGAAAAACTGCCGGTCTTCAATCCGGACGGTTCGATAAAATAACATACGAAATCAGGAAAAGAGAAGCTCCGGCCACCGGTTTGGTGACTGGAGTTTTTTTCGAAAAGGGGATTTGAAAATGGGATTACTGAAAAAAATATTCATGCTGGCCTTTCTGGTCATTCTGACCTGGGTGGGGCTGACATTTTACAGCGGTTGGCAGATGTACGAGGATGCGCTGGCTGCCTGTCCGCTGGAGGAAAAGGCGGCACAGATCAGCGCACAGGAGCATTTCACCACGCTGGAACAGCTGCCGGAAGTGTATCTGGACGCGGTTTTAGCGGTGGAAGACAGAAGCTTTTATGATCATCATGGATTTAACCTGCGGTCAACCGGACGGGCAATCATCCGGAATTTTCAGGAGAAGGAACTGGTGGAAGGGGGAAGCACCATTACCCAGCAGCTGGCGAAGATCTGGTATTTCGAACTGGATAAGAAGTTTGACCGGAAGGTGGCGGAGCTGCTGATGGCCTTCAACATTGAAAAGCATTATTCGAAAAAACAGATTCTGGAATTTTATCTCAACTCTATCTATTTCGGATCCGGATATTACAATGTATATGACGCATCCATGGGATATTTCGGAAAGATACCGGCAGAAATGAATGACTATGAAGCGACACTGCTTGCGGGGATTCCCAATGCGCCGTCCGTTTATTCACCGGATGTGAACCCGGATCTGGCGGAGCAGCGACGCCAGCAGGTGATTCAGTGTATGGAACAATATGGATATATAGAAGAAGGGGCCATCCTGTAGGAGGCCCCTTTTGAACGAGATTGTAACTGCCGAGACAGATTCGAGCTGTGCCGAGTTACTGCTGCCGGCTTACTGCTGCCGGTTCACCACAGGCTTCAGGCGGCGGATCAGGATCACTGCCAGAACGATTTTCACCGCATCTCCCGGAAGGAACGGGAAGACGCATGCCACCAGGCTGCCCATAAGATCGGTGCCGGTGAGGACCATGAACCATGCCAGCCCGAAGGCGTAGCAGCAGATCATACCGGTCAGACAGGCCAGAGTCAGACGGACTGCCGCTTTTTTCGCCGGCATGGTTTCCGTGCCGGATGACAGCAGTCCCACCAGAACAGCAGCGAAAAGATAGCCGATGATAAAGCCGCCGGTGGCGCCGGTGATGATGCCGAAGCCGCCGGAAAAGCCAGCGAATACCGGAACGCCGATGGCGCCCAGCAGGATATAGATCAGCTCGCTGAAGAAGCCGTACTTTACTCCCAGCAGGCCTCCGGCCAGATAGACTGCCAGCAGTGCCAGGTTGATCGGAACCGGTGTGAAAGGCAGCGGAATGTTGATCCAGGAGCAGACTGCGGTGACTGCAGCGAACATGCCTGCCAGAATCAGATACTTCGTTTTATTTGCATGATTTGCTGCAGCAGCTGCTGCAGCATTTTTTTCGTTTACCATGGTCTGATTGATACCTCCCCAGTTGTCAGTGTTTCCATTTCACGCATTCTCCTGCCTTCCATATACTCAACCACCAGACCACCGTTTTCATCGATATCGATAGCTCTGGCTTTGATGCCCTTGGTATTCCGGTCAGGCGACTGGCCGGAGATGGTGTTGTAAATGGTGATTCTCTCACCCAGAATAAAGGATTTGGATTTATATTCCCGGATCAGTGCGCCGGTGTCCTTCTGCTGGATAGCGTCGAAGAACTGGTTGACAATGGCAGCGGCAAGCTGTCCTCTGCTGAACTGCTTCGGCGGATTCTGCAGATATGTGGCGATATCAGACAGTTCTTCCGGGAAGGAACCCGGGAAACAGTTGACGCCGATTCCCAGGATGATTTTATCGATGTTTCCTGTCTCGAAGTTACTCTGGGCTTCTGTCATCATACCGCTGACTTTTTTTCCGTTCAGGTAGATGTCGTTGACCCATTTGATCTTCGGATAGAGACCTGTCACCTGCTCGATGGCACGGCAGACAGCCACTGCAGCGATGGTGGTCACCAGCATGGCCTTATCCAGCCCGAAGTCCGGGCAGAAGGCGATGGTCATGTACAGACCGGTTCCGGGTGGCGAATAGAAATTTCTCCCCAGACGGCCCCGGCCCTTTGTCTGCTCATTGGCAACAATAATATATGGCTGCTCTCTGCAGTCAGAGACATCCAGTTCTCTTGCCACTCGGTTGGTGGAATCCGTCACATCAAATATCTGATATCGGCATGGGCGTGTCACGTGCTCCTTCAGATAGTCTGCCGTGATGATATCCGTCTGCTCCCGCAGGCGATAGCCGGTACCGGCCTTTGATTCTATAATGTACCCCTGCTCCTGCAGCTTTTTCATGGCCTTCCAGACCGCATTCCGGGAAAGTCCAAGCCTGTCAGCCAGCTGTTGTCCGGACAGATAGGTGTTGGTATTCTCATTGAGAACCTCCAGCAGGGTGAGTTTCGTAGACATAGTGTGCACCTCTTCTCTTTTCTCTTTTCCTCTGCGCAAAATCCATCCACGCAGGGCCTTGTCATGACGCAGATTATTATAACGGATGAAAATTATCTTGTCAACTCATGCCGAAAAATAGGGTGACGTTGACGAAAGGGATTGAACTGCATCGAGAAACCACGAAAAATGACGAAATTCGCCGCAGAAAGTGACCCGGGCATAAATATTTTGAAAAGAAATGGTGAAAAAGAGGCAGATACTTTGATTTATACGGAAGAATATGTTACAATAATCGAGCGGCTAAGAAAGTTATAAACTTGTATTTCAGTAATTTTGGAGGGATCAATTATATGCAATATATTATTGCAATTGTTTTGCTGGTTGTTTTTTCCGCCTATTTTTCAGCGACGGAAACCGCCTTTACTTCGGCCAACCGTATCCGGCTGAAAAACCTTGCCGGAGATGGCGATAAAAAAGCGAAGCAGGTTCTGGAGATGTCGGAAAATTACGATTCGCTGCTCTCTACCATCCTGGTGGGGAACAATATCGTGAATATCGCCATGTCTTCCATCGCCACGGTGTTTTTCATGAAGCTGTATCCGCTGTACGGCGCGACTATCGCTACTATCGTGATCACAGTGGTGGTTCTGGTGTTCGGTGAGATATCTCCGAAGAGCATCGCAAAGGAAAAAGCGGAGAGTTTTGCAATGTTTTCGGCGCCGCTGCTGAAAGTTTTCATCGTGATCCTGACGCCGGTCAACTGGATCTTCACCCAGTGGAAAAGACTGCTGGCAAGGCTTTTTCATGTGGACGGATCCCGGCCGATTACAGAAGACGAGCTGCTGACCATCGTGGAAGAGGCAGAAACGGAAGGCGGGATTGATGAGGGACAGAGCGAACTGATCCAGAATGCCATCGAGTTCAATGAGCTGGAGGCGTGGGATGTGCTGACACCCCGCGTGGATATCGATGCCATTGAAATTGATGAAGATAAGGAAGAGATCGCCAGACTGTTTCTGGAGACCGGCTTCAGCAGACTGCCGGTCTATGAGGGCGATCTGGATAATATTATGGGTGTTCTGAATCAGAAGGACTTCCATAATTACATTAAAGGCACAGATGCGGATGTGTCAGAATACGTGAAGCCGGTTATTTTCGTGGCTGGTTCCATGAAGATCTCCCAGCTGCTGAAGCGGCTGCAGACGGCCAAGACCCACATAGCCATCATCGTGGATGAATATGGCGGCACATCGGGGCTGGTGACCATGGAGGATATCATCGAAGAACTGGTGGGCGAGATTTACGATGAGCATGATGCGGAACAGCTGCAGGATATCGTGCAGCAGCAGGACGGCACCTACCGGGTACTTTGCGGTACCAATGTGGATAAAATGTTTGACTACTTCGATGTGGATGAGGATATTGATGCCAATACCGTCAACGGATGGGTGGTGCTGCAGATTGACAAGCTGCCGTCCGTGGGAGACCACTTCGTATACGAAGCAGATTTCAAGCGATTTGATGTGACAGTCACCAAAGCAGATGATCGTAAGGCACTGGAGATCAACATGACGGTGACGGAACTGGAAAAAGAGGAATAGAAAGGGGTAAATACGATGGGACTCATGGAAAAGATCCTGGGGGATCTGAATGCAAGAGAAGTAAAGAAGCTGTCTGCCATTGCAGATAAGGTCATGGCGCTGGACGGACAGATGGGAGCTCTCAGTGATGAGGAACTGAAAGGAAAAACGGCAGAATTCAAAAAAAGACTGACAGAAGGGGAAACCCTGGATGATCTGCTGGTGGAAGCCTTCGCTGTGTGCCGGGAAGCTGCATGGAGAAGCGTGGGCATGAAGCCGTTCAAAGTACAGGTCATCGGCGGTATCGCCCTGCATCAGGGCCGGATCGCTGAGATGAAGACCGGTGAAGGTAAGACTCTGGTGGCAACGCTGCCGACCTATCTGAATGCGCTGGAGGGCAGGGGCGTTCATGTCATTACCGTCAACGATTACCTGGCCAAGCGAGACGCAGAGTGGATGGGAAAGATCTACTCCTTCCTGGGCCTGACGGTGGGCTGTGTAATTCACGGTATTTCCGAAAAGACCAGAAAGGAAGCCTATCAGGCGGATATCACATACGGAACCAATAATGAATTTGGTTTCGACTACCTGCGGGACAACATGGTGACCTATAAGGAACAGCTGACCCAGAGGGAGCTGAACTACGCCATCATCGACGAAGTGGACTCCATCCTCATCGATGAAGCCAGAACGCCGCTGATTATTTCCGGCAGAGGGGACAAGTCCACGGATCTGTACCAGACGGCAGACCGGTTCGTGAAGGGACTGCGCAATGAAGAGGACTTCACTATTGAAGAGAAGGAAAAGAGAGTCAGCCTGACAGAAGAAGGTATTGAAAAAGCGGAGAAATTCTTCGGTATAGACAACTTCGGTGATCCGGAAAACATGGAAATCAACCATCACGTACTGGAAGCTCTGAAAGCCAGAAACATCATGAAGCGGGATGTGGACTACATTGTGAAGGACGGAGAAATCATCATCGTCGACGAATTTACAGGCCGTCTCATGTTCGGACGCCGCTACAACGGCGGCCTTCACCAGGCCATCGAGGCCAAGGAAGGCGTGTTCGTCCGTTCCGAGTCCAAGACGCTGGCCACCATTACTCTGCAGAACTACTTTAGAATGTATAACAAGCTGGCCGGTATGACCGGTACGGCCAAGACAGAAGAAGAAGAATTCCGGGACATCTACAACATGGACGTTGTGGTGATTCCGACCAATAAACCGATTGCCAGAGTGGACCACGATGATGCCATTTTCGGCAATGAGCATGCCAAGTTCAAGGCCATCGCAGACCGGATTGTGGAGGCACACCAGACGGGACAGCCGGTACTGGTGGGTACTATTTCCATCGAAAACTCCGAACGCATCAGCCTGCTGCTGAAAAAGCGGGGCGTGAAGCATAATGTGCTGAATGCAAAGCAGCATGACAAGGAAGCGGCCATTGTGGCAGAGGCAGGCCGGCTGGGTGCTGTGACCATCGCCACCAACATGGCAGGTCGTGGTACCGATATCATCCTGGGCGGCAACCCGGAATTCGAAGCGAAGAAAGAGATGGCAGAGAAAGGCTTTACGGAAGAACAGATTTCCTTCGCCACCAGCTTCGTATCCAGTGATGATCCGGAACTGAACCAGGCGAGAGATACCTTCCACCAGTTGCTGGAAAAATACAAGGCAGAGCGTGCTGATGAGCAGCAGAAGGTCGTTGAACTGGGCGGTCTGTGCATCATCGGTACCGAGCGCCATGAATCCCGCCGTATCGATAATCAGCTCCGCGGCCGTTCCGGACGACAGGGAGACCCGGGTGAAACCCAGTTCTTCATTTCACTGGAGGATGACCTGATGCGTCTCTTTGGCGGAGACCGGATCCAGGGCGTTATGGATAAGTTCGGCATGCAGGATGAGGCAATCGCTGCCGGCATGCTGTCCAAGACCATCGAAAACGCACAGAAAAAAGTGGAAGGCCGCAACTTTGAAATCCGTAAATACGTGCTCCAGTACGATAATGTCATGAACAAACAGCGTGAAGTTATCTACGACGAGCGGCGTAAGGTGCTCTTCGGCGAAGACCTGAAGGAGAACATCATGGGCATGATGGAAACCCTGGTGGAAAGCCTGATCAAGCCGGTGACAGTAGAGAGCAAGTTCGCAGAAGAATGGAATCTTTCCGGCCTGTCCGAAAATCTGAAGCGGATCACGGAAACCTTCCCGGGCCTGTCCTATACTGAGGATCAGATTCACGATCTGACAGAAGACAAGCTGATGGAAGATGTCAAGTCTGCCTTCCGTCGGCTCTATGATCAGAAGGAAGCAGAAATCGGTACAGAGCGGATGCGTGAAGTGGAGCGCATGATCCTGCTGCGGGTGGTAGATAACCGCTGGATGGATCACATTCAGGCCATGGATGATCTGAAAGATGGCATCGGCCTGCGGGCACTGGGACAGATGGATCCGGCAGCAGCTTACTCCAAAGAAGGCTTCGATATGTTTGAGGAAATGATCGGAGATATCCAGCAGGATACCGTGAGATACTGCTATAACGTAACGATGAATACCCGCACGGAGCGCCGGTCTGTCATCGGCAGAGGGGAAGGCCGAAAGGATGACTTCCGCGGGGATGCAGCTTCCCTGGCAAAACGTGCAGCCTCCGGGAATTCCGGCATGCCGGACGGCGGCCAGGGTGCAGGCGGATATGGCGGTCAGATGCCGGGTGCGGCACCAAAGCCGGAAGAACCGCACAAGCAGGAAACCGTACGCCGTCAGGCACCGAAGGTGGGAAGAAACGACCCGTGCCCATGCGGCTCCGGAAAGAAATATAAGAACTGCTGCATGAAAAAGGATCTGGAGCAGTAAAACCGAACAGAAAACCAGAACGATCAGAAAAAAGAGCGTGTGACGCAGAGAAATCTGCGGCCTGCGCTCTTTTCTTTTTCTGGAAAACATGGTAAAGTGTAGGTATGTGACGGGAGGGTACTTAAATGAAAGAGAAATATATAAAAGAAACAATACACCTTTCAGGCCTCTGCGGGCTTTCCGGCTGGGAGACCGGGGCCGCCCGGGCTGCAGCAGAACTGCTGCAGCCATATATGGACACGGTAGAGGTGGACCGGTTCGGAAACCTCATCGGAAGATGGTCCTGCGGCAGGGAGGATGCACCGGTTCTTCTGCTGGATGCCCACCTGGACCAGGTGGGACTGATGGTCAGCAAAGTAACGGAGGAGGGTTTTCTTCTGCTGGAAAAAAGCGGCGGCGTGGATCCCCGCGTGCTGCCCGGCGGCCGGGTGACCATCGCAGGATCCGACGGGAAACTGTATCGAGGTGTTATCGGCTGCCTGCCGGATACCTGGGATGAAGAAAAAAATGCCGCTGCAGTGGAAGATCTGTTCCTCGATGCAGGAATGACAAAGGAACAGGCAGAAGCCTGTATTGGAACCGGATCCCCGGTCTATTTCCACATGCCGGCGCGGATGCTTTCGGAAGACTGTCTGTCGGGACCGGCACTGGATGACAGAGCCTGCTTTACCTGCATCCTGTACGCCCTGGAGCTGCTGAAACAGCAGGGAAAAACACCGGACTGCGACCTGATCGTGGTGGGCGCCAGCTGTGAGGAGATGCGGGGAAAAGGCGTGACCGGCCTGGGATATGATTTGCAGCCGGACCTGGCGGCAGCCATCGACGTCTGCCATGCGGCGACCTATGATGTGGATCCTCTGGACGG
>JAQXSU010000035.1 GCA_029219125.1 Bacillota bacterium | reverse complement strand
CACAGCCAGTGTGGAAGAAATGGCGGAAAGCGCTTTTCCGATCTTTGGCAACCCGATTCTGGTCCTGGATTCCAGTTTTCGTCTGATTGCCCACGCCGGCTTTCATTCACTGGACTTCATACCGGAAGACCTTGATTTTCTCGATACCAGTGAACTGAGCCTGACCTCGCTGGATAAGTATCTGAGGCACCGGGAACTGAAACTTCATGTCCGGGAACCTCTGCTGCTGGAAACCGACGGCGTCACTACCCTGAGCATGAACCTGTTTGACGGTGCAGAATATGCAGGCAGCATTACCGTGGAATACCTGAAAACACAGCATAAACCGGGGGACGAAGCCCTAATTGTATATTTTGCCCGGTATGCAGCCCTGGCAATCAAACGGAATTCCTCCGTCATTTCCTCCGAGCGCAGCATCCTTCGACGCGTATTTCAGAATATGATCAACGGACTCCCCATAGACACTGTGCACAGAAAATATCTGGACAGCAGGAAAAACCGGCGTAAGTTTGTCTGTGCCCT
This sequence comes from Bacillota bacterium, assembly GCA_029219125.1. Lineage (GTDB taxonomy): Bacteria > Bacillota > Clostridia > Peptostreptococcales > Anaerovoracaceae > RGIG7179. The sequence goes on along the minus strand of JAQXSU010000035.1, from coordinate 2,055 downwards.
TCTGCAGCTGAACAACCGCTATGCACAGATTCCTGCGGAATACGTCTGCAGCAAGATTGAAAGTGTTTTTCCACAGAGCATCACCTTTGAAAACCGTTCCCACATCATCGCCTTTCTAGAGACAGGCCCTCTGGAAGAGACAGACGGTTATCTCACCGAACTGAAACGCCGCCTTACTCTGCTGGTGGGAACCATGGACCTGAAAATAGGGATCAGTGATCCATTTACAGACCCTTATCAGGCACGCATGTATCACTCACAGGCACGTGCCGCTTTGGAAAACGGTATCCTCAGCCAGCCCGACAGGAGTTGTTTCTTCTTCGACGACTTCGCACTGATGGAACTGATCATAAATGCCCAGAGCGATCTGCCGCTGGAACTGTACTTTTCGGACGGGCTGCGGCGCCTTCTGGCCCACGACGCAGAATCTTCCACCAGCTATGTACAGACACTCCGCACCTATCTGAATCATAACATGAATGTAACCCGCACTGCTTCCGCACTGTACATTCACCGCAGCACCCTGCTGGAACGGCTCTCCCGGATTCAGCGTGAACTGGATGAGGATCTGGAAAATCCGGATGTCCGGCTTCGGCTGCAGATTCTGCTGAAAGCACTGGAGCTGCAGGAAACCGCCCGCAGACTCCGCACATAGTCCATAAAAAAACCCGGGTACCCGGGTTTTTTTATGGTTTTCTGTTGTCCGAGGTTTTGAACTTCAGATACTAATCTTCGATTGCCTTCAGCTTCGCATCGATTTCTTCCAGCTGTTCCGGTGTAATATCAGCCTGTGGGAAGCTGCACAGTTTCCGGAAGGTCAGGCTCTGCACCAGCTTCATCTGCGGATCTGTGCTGAATCCAGGTGAAACTGCACTGATGATTTCTACTGCTTTCTCGTTCTTTTTTAATTCTTTGATCTTGGAATCTACGGATAATGCCATAATTTTTCCTCCCTTATTGTTCTGCTGCCTTCGCGCAACGTTTTATTTACCCGTATTGTATGGCATTTTTTCGGATTTCGATAGCCTGCACTTCTGCGGTTTCAGGGAAGGGTTTCCCCTGCAAAATGTGGGGGGCTGACCAGGCACACCACGAAAAAACGGCCCGCACCTTGCGAACCGTTTTTTCTGCTTACCGTATTTAACCCTCGATGGCAATATATTTGTTTTCCTCGATCTGCGGCTTATCTTCGATCTTCGGTACGCTGATCTTCAGAATACCGTCTTCGAATTTCGCCTGGATATCTTCCTGGGTTACATTCTCACCCACATAGAAGCTTCTGCTGCAGGAACCGGAGAACCGCTCTCTGCGGATGTATCTGCCGTTTTCATCCTGCTGGTCATTGGAATTGCTGGTGGTAGCACTGATGTTCAGGACGCCGTCCTTCAGCTGTGCCTTCACGTCCTCTTTCTTAAATCCAGGCATTTCAATCATCAGCTCGAAGTGATCTCCTGCGTCTTTCACGTCGGTACGCATCAGCTGATTTTCCACTTTTCCTCTCGGTGCGAAATCCATAAAGTCATCAAATAATCTTTCTCCAAAAATGCTCGGTAATAACATATCAAATCCCTCCTCTTGTGCGCCGGACGCCATATATATTTTTCAGATTTGTTCTTGTCCGGTGCTGATATTCATTACACGCTTTATGTAGTTTTGTCTTTTCCCTTTTGACAATACTCATTATAGCACTTTTGTTAGCACTGTCAAGTGATGAGTGCTAATCCTTTTATGAAGATTTGGTGACGAAAAATACTACACCGGTTCTCTCGAATCCGTTCATGGTTTCCTCATACACCGCAGGCCTCCAGCACTGCCTGCAAGGTATCGTCACTGATTTTTACGCCGTACCACGGCAGCCCGTCATACAGCACATAGCCGTCGCGGCTGATGCGGAACGGATTGACCGTACCATCCTCCATGGTCACATAGAGATGGACTGCGATTCCATCATATATTTCGGATAGCTGCAGATCGTCGAAGGTTCCTTCGCTGATTTCCTTCAGGAAATCATTCCAGACTCCTTCATCAATGGAAACCGGAACCGGATCATCTTCT
>JAQXSU010000034.1 GCA_029219125.1 Bacillota bacterium | reverse complement strand
ATGATTGTTGCCTTTCTCTTCTGCTATATCGGTTATTTCAACGGCTGCGGCAAGACGACGCTGGTCATGGTGCAGGGCATCGCCGGTGCATTTGGCGTGCGAATTCCGGTATCCTGGTTCATGAGCCGTCTGCAGCCGGTGTCACTGTTTCACATCGGTCTGGCTACGCCGTGCTCCACTGTGGTGCAGATTATCATCTGTACTGCATACTTCCTGTGGATGCTGCGGCAGGAAAAAACGAGTGCAGGGGATGGCGGAAAGTAAAATCTGGAAACAGGGGCTTATAGCACCAGTACGAACTGTCGAACTGTCCGATTGACGGGTGGAAGTGTTTTTTGCAAGGCAAACGGGACGCCAATTGAATCGGATCAATCCGTTTGGCGACCATTGTTGTTTGCAAAAAAGGATTGGAAGCTCTGACAGCGTGCGATCCTCTGTATGCAGTGCATATTTTCTCCGTTCCGAAATGACCGTTCCCCTGCAAGCAGTATTTCACTGGACTGCCATGCACCCTGCCGGAATACATGCACATTTTTTATTTGCTGATGCTGATAAATGATTTCATTGGCAATCGAAAGAAGAGATGAGGACAGTGTAAAAAGTTTGCTGACCGCTTTCAGCGGGTGCCTTGTGGTGCTCGCTGTGGCGGCTGTTTTTTGTTTTGCGGTCCTGTGCCTTTTTGCAGCATTTCTTTATGACAGCAATTGAACTCTGCCGACAAGCGAAGCCAATGCGGAGAAGGAACCCCCTTTTTTTGGCTTGGAAAAGTCGAAAAGAAGGGGGGCGCGCTGCCTGCCATCGCAGATTTTTCGTGATTTTCATTAGAAAATCATACATATTTTCCAGTTTTTATATAATAAATCTGAGATAATCACTGATTCGCAAAGGGTGTACCCCCTTCTTTCGGGGATTTTTTGGTCAAAAAGAGGGGGTTGCATGTAACTAACCGCCCAGGCAGGGCAGGGCGGGGGGGAAGACCTGACTATAGGCAGGAAAGGCCCGTATTTTCACACCGTTTTCATCGCCTTTTTCGTGTCCTTTTTCTTGACGCAAAAGGCGGGATATACTATAATATTACTGTAAAAATCAAAAGCTGCTGCGACTGACGGAAATAATGTGGAGTACCACGAAGGAGCAGGAGTTATAAGTAAGTAGTCGACCGTCTGGGCAGTTCTATGTGATACAAGGGATAGAACTGTCCATTTTTATTTGAATGCACCTGCGGGAGCGGAGACTGCCGGTCAGGCCCGTTCCGATGCAGGCGCTGTGAAACACAAACAGGAGGAGACAAGATGAAGAAAATCGGTATCATCATGGGACGCGACAGCGATCTTCCGGTCGTAGAAAAAGCATTTGACATTCTGGATGAGTTCGAAGTACCGTTTGAAGTCCACGTACTGTCCGCACACCGGACACCGGACGCGGCGGCGGATTTTGCGAAGAACGCGAGAGAAAAGGGAATCGGCGTCATCATTGCGGCGGCAGGAAAGGCAGCTCATCTGGCAGGTGCCATGGCAGCTCACAGCACCCTTCCGGTCATCGGCATTCCGGTGAAGTCCTCCACGCTGGACGGACTGGACGCACTCCTTTCTACCGTACAGATGCCAAGCGGTATGCCGGTAGCCACCGTAGCCATTGACGGCGCAGCCAACGCAGGCCTGCTGGCCGTGCAGATTTTGGCGGTAGAGGACGAAGAACTGGCGGAGAAACTGGCTGCCTACCGAAAGAAAGCCACCGAAAAGGTGCTGGGAAAGAACGCAGCCATCGAAGAAAAGTATAATAAAGTTACCGAAGTTTCCACGGCGGAAGACCTGGAAATGCCGGACGTTTACTAAAAGAATAAAAAAGAGGAGAGAAGAGACCAATGGAAAAAAGAGAACAGATGTATGAAGGAAAAGCCAAAAAAGTATTCGCAACCGATGATGCAAACTACTGCATCGTGTCCTATAAGGACGACGCCACCGCATTTAACGGCCTGAAGAAGGGCACCATCAGCGGCAAGGGCGTGGTGAACAACAAGATGAGCAACTACCTGATGCAGCTGCTGGAAAAAGAAGGCGTGCCGACTCACTACGTGGAAGAATTAAATGACCGCGAGACCGTGGTAAAGAAGGTTTCCATCGTGCCGCTGGAAGTGATCATCCGCAACGTGGCTGCCGGTTCCTTCTCCAAGCGTCTGGGCGTGGAAGAAGGCACAGCCCTGAAGACCACGATTCTGGAATTCTGCTACAAGAATGACGACCTGGGCGATCCGATGGTAAACGATTATCACATCCTGGCCATGGGTTATGCTACCGAAGAAGATCTGAACACCATCAAGACCCTGACCTTCAAGATCAACGAATTCCTGAAGGACTTCTTCAAGAAGATCAACGTGGATCTGATCGACTTCAAGATCGAGTTCGGTAAGACTGCAGACGGACAGATCGTTCTGGCAGACGAGATTTCCCCGGACACCTGCCGCTTCTGGGATGCAACTACCCACGAAAAACTGGATAAAGACCGGTTCAGAAGAGACCTGGGCGGCGTGGAAGACGCATATCAGGAAATGATGAAGAGAATTTTCGGCTAACGCCGGGTTCTTTGGTTACGGAACAAAATATGTACGCCCGGCTTCGGTCGGGCGGCTGACGGAATTAGAATGCTGACGATTTTGAATGCTGACGATTTTTGAATGCTGACGGAAAGAGAGACTAGAAAGAAATGGACAAACTGAGAGAAGAATGCGGCGTTTTCGGTATTTTTTCGGATAAGACGGAGGATCTGGCCCGCTCCTGCTATTACGGGCTGTATGCACTGCAGCACCGGGGGCAGGAAAGCTGCGGCATCGTGGTCAACGATGACGGAGTGTTCCACGACTATAAGGACGTAGGACTGGTGAACGATGTGTTTACGCAGGATGTGCTGAAAAGCCTGGGCACGGGAAACATTGCCGTGGGGCATGTGCGGTACGGAACCACCGGCGCGGGAGGCCGTCTCAACGCCCAGCCCATCGTGGTCAATCATGTGAAAGGCCGCATGGCGCTGGCCCATAACGGAAATCTGACCAACTCCTACGAGCTGCGGGAGGAACTGGAACTGAACGGATCCATCTTCCATACCACCAGCGATACGGAGGTCATCTCCTATATTATCACCAAGGAGCGGATTTCCTCGCCGTCCATCGAAGAGGCGGTGAACCGGGCCATGAACCGTCTGAAGGGTGCATATTCTCTCGTGATCATGTCGCCGTCCAAGCTGATCGCAGCCAGGGATGAACATGGATTCCGCCCGCTTTGCTACGGCAGGACGGGAAACGGAGACTATGTGGTGGCATCTGAAAGCTGCGCGCTGGATTCGGTGGGTGCCACCTTTATCCGCGATATCGAGCCGGGAGAAATTCTGGTGTTCACCAGAGACGGCATCCGCTCTATCCGGGACCACTGCGGCAAAGAGAAGCAGACCATGTGCGTCTTCGAGTATATCTATTTCGCCCGGCCGGATTCTGTCATCGACGGATACTCGGTGCATAATGCCCGTCTCCGTGCCGGAAAGTTCCTGGCCCAGACCCATCCGGTGGAAGCCGACGTGGTCATCGGCGTGCCGGACTCCGGACTGGACGCAGCCCTGGGATATGCCCAGGAATCCGGAATTCCGTACGGCATAGGATTTATAAAAAATAAATATATCGGCAGAACCTTCATTTCCCCGGGACAGGCAAACCGGGAGGATAAAGTGAAGATCAAGCTGAATACCATTTCCGAAACGGTGAAGGGAAAACGTGTGGTGATGGTGGATGACTCCATCGTGCGGGGAACAACCTGCGGGCCGATCATACGGCTGCTGCGGGAAGCCGGCGCGAAGGAAGTCCACATGCGGGTTTCCGCACCGCCGTTTACCGATCCGTGCTACTATGGTGTGGACATCGACTCGAAAGACAGGCTGATCGCCAACCATCACACCATCGAAGAAATCAGACAGATTATCGGCGCAGACAGCCTTGGATACCTGACATTGGAGGATGTGGTGCGGCTGACGGCAGATGACGATACAGACCGGTTCTGTACCGCCTGCTTCAGCGGAAAGTACCCGACCCAAGTGCCGACCAATATGAGAAAAAACAGATTTGAAGGAAAAATATCCGAACGATCCGAAAGAGAGGAAGAAAAAGAATGAAAAGTCAGAGTGAAAGCTATAAGGCAGCAGGTGTAGACATTACCGCCGGTTACAAGGCTGTGGAGCTGATGAAGGAACATATCGCCAGAACACTGACCGGCCAGGAACTGTCCGGTATCGGCGGTTTCGGCGGCCTGGTGGAACTGGACATGACCGGCATCACGAAACCGGTACTGGTCAGCGGCACCGATGGCGTAGGCACCAAGCTGAAAATTGCATTCCTGATGGACAAGCATGATACCGTTGGTATCGACTGCGTGGCCATGTGCGTCAACGACATCATCTGCTGCGGCGCGAAACCGCTCCTGTTCCTGGACTACATCGCCTGCGGCAAGAACTATCCGGAAAAGATCGCACAGCTGGTGGCCGGCGTGGCGGAAGGCTGCGTGCAGTCCGGTGCGTCCCTGACCGGCGGTGAAACCGCAGAAATGCCGGGCTTCTATCCGGAAGACGAATACGATCTGGCCGGCTTCGCAGTGGGCGTGGTCGACAAAGACAAGATCCTGGACAACACCAAGGTAAAAGAAGGCGACGTGATCATCGCCCTGCCGTCCAGCGGTGTGCATTCCAACGGCTTCTCTCTGGTGCGGAAAGTCTTCGACGTGGAAAACGCGGACCTGAAATCTCCGGTGGAAGCACTGGGCGGCAAGTCCCTGGGCGAAACCCTGCTGACACCGACCAAAATCTATGTGAAACCGGTTCTGGCACTGCTGGATGCCGTGGAAGTAAAGGCAATCTCCCACATCACCGGCGGCGGCTTCTATGAAAACATTCCAAGATCCCTGCCGAAGGGATACAGCGCCAAGATCAGAAAGGACGACGTAAAGGTTCTGCCGATCTTCAAGCTGCTGGCGGAAACCGGAAATATTCCGGAACGGGATATGTTCAACACCTACAACATGGGCGTGGGCATGTCCATCGTGGTCTCCGCAGAGGATGCGGAAAAGGCACTGGAAGTGCTGAAGGCAAACGGCGAAGATGCTTATGTCATGGGCGAAATCGTCAAAGGTGACGAAGGAGTCATCTTATGGTAGGCGGCGGTAAATCCACCGTCCCGGCTTCTTCTCCGGCCGCCGCAGGCGGCCGTAAGACCCGGATTGCCGTTCTGGTTTCCGGCGGCGGCACCAACCTGCAGGCACTGATCGATGCCCAGGGGAGCGTGATCACCGACGGTGAAATCGTACTGGTCATCGCCAATAACAGCAAGGCATACGCCCTGGAACGGGCTGCCAGAGCCGGCATCGATTCGGCAGTCATTCTGAAAAAAGAGCTGGGCAGCCAGGAAGCCTTCGAGGCGGCCATCATCGGGAAGCTGGAAGAATACGATGTAGATTTCCTGATTCTGGCCGGATTCATGACCATCCTCAGCGAGGATTTCACCCGGAGATACGAAAAGCGGATCATCAACGTGCATCCGTCCCTGATCCCGAAGTTCTGCGGCGAAGGGTTCTACGGGCTGAAGGTCCACGAGGCCGTGCTGGCAGCCGGAGAAACGATGACCGGCGCCACGGTGCATTTTGTCAATGAGATTCCCGACGGAGGCGAGATCATCCTCCAGAAGGAAGTGGCGGTGCAGCCCGGCGATACGCCGGAGGTGCTGCAGAAACGGGTCATGGAGCAGGCAGAGTGGATCATCCTGCCCCGTGCAGCCCAGATGCTCAGCGAGAAGCTGAAGAAAGAGAGCGAGTAAATGAACGTATATGAAACCCCATCCTTTCAGAAGGTGGTTGAGAATAACAGCTATGTAGGCCGCGGCGTGCTGCTGGGAAAGACCCCGGACGGAAAGCAGGCAGTCACCGCCTATTTTATCATGGGCCGGTCCGAAAACAGCCGCAACCGGGTATTCCGGGAAGAGGGCGACGACATTACCATTTATCCGTTTGACGCATCCAAAGTGGAGGACCCTTCCCTGATCATCTACTCCCCGATCCGCATGTATGAAAACAAGCTGATTGTCACCAACGGAGACCAGACCGACACCATCTACGAAGGCCTGAAGGAAGGCAAGTGCTTCCGCCAGTCTCTGAAGACCAGAGAGTTCGAGCCGGACGGTCCCAACTGGACACCGAGAATCAGCGGCATGATTACCTTCGGAGAAGGTGATTTCACCTATGAAATGAGTATTTTGAAGAGCGGCGATGCAGAAGGCTCCTTCTGCAACCGGTTCACCTATGACTACGGCAGCAAGGCCGGACTGGGCCACCTGATCCACACCTATATGGGTGACGGAAATCCGCTGCCGACCTTCCAGGGCGAGCCGGAACGGGTGGCGATTCCGCAGGACATCGACGCCTTTACAAAAGAAATCTGGGAAAGCCTCAATGAGGACAACAAGATTTCCCTGTATGTCCGCTACACGGATCTGGAAACAGGTAAGTATGAACGCAGGCTGATCAACAAGCAGGAGTTATAAAAAACGGGAGATATAGAATGAAAGAATTTCAGTTAAAATACGGATGCAATCCGAACCAGAAGCCGGCGCGGATCTATATGGCCGATGACAGCGAGCTGCCAATCACCATTCTCAACGGCCGCCCGGGCTACATCAACTTCCTGGATGCCCTCAATTCCTGGCAGCTGGTGAAAGAAATCAAAGCAGCGCTGAATATGCCATGCGCCACATCCTTCAAGCATGTAAGCCCGACTTCCGCCGCCGTAGGTGTGAAGCTGCCGGAGAATCTGAAGAAAGCATGCTTCGTGGACGATATCGAGGGTCTGGACGAGTCTCCGCTGGCCTGTGCCTATGCCAGAGCCAGAGGAACCGACCGCATGAGCTCCTTCGGCGACTGGATCGCCCTGAGCGATGTCTGCGATGTGACCACAGCGCAGATCATCAAGCGGGAAGTATCCGACGGCGTCATCGCACCGGGATACGAACCGGAAGCCCTGGAGATCCTGAAAGGCAAGAAGAAAGGTGCTTACAACATCGTGCAGATCGATCCTTCTTATGTTCCGGCCGAAGCAGAGCACAAGCAGGTTTTCGGCATCACCTTCGAGCAGGGCAGAAACAACTTCAAAATTGACGAAGCTCTTCTGGAAAATCTGGTGACAGAGAACAAAGAACTGCCGGACACCGCCAAGCGTGATCTGATCATTGCACTGATTACTCTCAAATATACACAGTCCAATTCCGTCTGCTTCGCCGTGGACGGACAGGCCATCGGTGTAGGGGCCGGACAGCAGTCCAGAATCCACTGCACCCGTCTGGCAGGTACCAAGGCAGATACCTGGCATCTGCGCCAGCATCCGAAGGTACTGAGCCTGCCGTTTAAGGAAGACATCGGCCGTCAGACCAGAGACAATGTGATCGACGGATATATCAATAAGAATGAAGAGGACGTCTGCGCCGACGGCATCTGGCAGCAGTATTTCACCCAGCAGCCGGCACCGCTGACTGCAGAGGAAGCGGCAGAGTACCTGGCCGGCATCACCGGTGTAGCCCTGGGCAGCGATGCCTTCTTCCCGTTCAGCGACAACATCGAGCGGGCAAAGAAGAGCGGCGTCTCCTATATCGCAGAGCCGGGCGGCTCCATCCGGGACGACGTGGTCATCGACTGCTGCAATAAATACGGCATGGCAATGGCATTCACGGGAATGCGCTTATTCCATCACTGATATCGAATTTGTCTGCGAATGCAGACAAACATACCATAGTGGAATAAGCACATCGCAGCCATCTATCTATGAGAGCTGCGGGAAACACAGATAGAAGAACAGACTCATATGTACAATACATTGTCAATATAAGTCCTTATCCTCTGGCGGACCTGTACCCAGCTTGCGGAGTGATTCCGCAGGCGAAGCCGAGGACTAAACGAAGCAAGCATGGGTACAGGTGCAGAAGCGAAAAGGACTTAGATGAGAAAGGATTATAAAGATGAAACTGCTCGTAGTTGGTGGCGGCGGCAGAGAGCATGCCATCATCAAGAAACTGAAAGAAAATAAAAACGTAGAAGAAATCTTTGCCCTGCCTGGAAACGGCGGCATCGCAGCAGATGCGACCTGCGTGGACATCGGTGCCAAGGATATCGAAGG
>JAQXSU010000033.1 GCA_029219125.1 Bacillota bacterium | reverse complement strand
CAGGAAAGCTTCAGCCGGAAGGGCTGTCGGAGTACGCCGTGGAGCTGTACCGCAAACTGATGGAGCTGAGCCGTCAGTATCAGAACACGATTCGGAAATTCGGCCTGCTGGGCCGTCATCTGACCCACAGTTTCTCGCCGGAGATTCACCGCATGCTGGGAACCTTCAGTGAGCCGTACAGTTATGAGATCTTCGAAAAAGAGCCGGAGGAAGTGGATGATTTCCTGAAAAACGGAGACTGGAGCGGGCTCAACGTGACCATTCCGTATAAGGAGACGGTGATGCAGTACTGCGATCAGCTGTCGCCGGAGGCGGAACGGATCGGTGCGGTCAACACGCTGGTTCGCCGGGAAGGAAAAATATTCGGATACAATACGGATTACACGGGGTTCCGTCGGACGGTGGAATCTTCCGGAGCCAAGGTTGACGGCGCAAAATGTGTCGTCCTGGGTTCCGGCGGCGCGTCCAAGGCGGTGGTTTGCGTACTGGAGGATCTGGGGGCTTCCCAGGTGGTGGTGGTAAGTCGGGACGGAAAGACCGGCTGCGACTATCAGGACATGAAGGAACAGCATCTGGATGCGACCATCATGGTCAACGCCACACCGGTGGGAATGTATCCGCAGAACGGAAGATCTGCGGCATATCCGGGCACCTTCCCTCGTCTGGAGTGGGTATTTGACCTGATTTATAATCCGCTGCGGACCAATCTGCTGTGTCAGGCACGGAAATCGGATATCGAAGGTATCAACGGACTGAAAATGCTGGTGGCCCAGGCCAAGGCCAGTGCAGAACTGTTCCTGGGAAGAGAAATCAGCGAAGAAGCGGTCAGCGAAATTGAAAGAAAGCTGGCCTGTGAGAAGGAGAATCTGGTGCTGATCGGCATGCCGGGCTGCGGTAAGAGCACCATCGGCCGCATGCTGGCTGAAAAGACAGGGCGTAAGTTTATCGACGTGGACCAGTTGATTGTGGAGCGGATGGGTATGGCCATTTCTTCTATCTTTGCCGAAGGAGGAGAAAATGCCTTCCGCCAGCTGGAAATGGAGGCCTGCGCCGATCTGCAGCAGGAAACCGGTGCAGTCATCGCCTGCGGCGGCGGAGTGGTCACCAGAGAAGAAAACTACTATGCTCTGGCAGAAAACGGCCGATTCATCTTCCTGAACCGGGACATTGAAGTGCTGCCGACAGACGGACGGCCTCTGAGTCAGTCCACGCCGCTGTCGCACCTCTATGCCCAGAGACTGCCGCTCTACAGAAGCTGGTGCGATATGGAAGTGGAGAATAACGGTAAATCCATCAACCAGGTGGCAGACGAGATCCTGGCAGGCTGGGGAGGCAGAATCTGATGTACCAGCAGCTTCTTGATCTGATGGCGGCCATGCCGGCGGGAAACACCACCGCCATTCTGGCGGCCAAATATCATGCCCACGAGGAGGCGGCGGTCCGCTGCGTGGTGTTTACCACAGCCCTGTCGGTGGTGACCACACCGGTATGGAGCTTTCTGCTGACCGCCTGCTTATAGTTTACAGCTTTTTTCCGCGGCGGTTTCGCACCGCCTCCGTCAACAGGTATTCGATCTGCCCGTTGACGGAGCGGAATTCATCCTCCGCCCATGCGCAGAGTTCCTCATAGAGGGCGGCGTTCAGCCGCAGAGGAACCTGCTTTTTTTGTTTTTCAGACTGTTTCTTTTCAGCCAAAGGGCGAGCCCCCCTCTCTAATACAGGCTGCCGCTGTTTACGATAGGCTGTGCATCCTTGTTGCCGCACAGCACCACCAGAAGGTTGCTGACCATGGCGGCCTTTCGTTCTTCATCCAGCTCGACGATCTGATTTTCGTTCAGCTTTTCCAGGGCCATTTCCACCATACCCACGGCGCCGTCCACGATCATCTTCCGTGCGTCGATGATGGCAGCGGCCTGCTGACGCTGCAGCATGGCTGCGGCGATTTCCGGTGCATAAGCCAGGTGGGTGATGCGGGCTTCCATGATTTCGATACCGGCCACATCCACCTTTTCCTGAATGGCGTCCTTCAGCTTATCGGAGATTTCCTGACTGGAGCCCCGCAGGGAACGTTCGCCGCTGTCTTCCGGTGCATCGTACGGATAGAGACGGACGATGTTCCGCAGGGCGGAATCGCACTGGATAGAAAGGTATTCACAGTAGTTGTCTACGTTGAAAACGGCCTTGGTGGTATCAATGATCCGCCAGATGACGATAATGCCGATTTCGATCGGGTTACCCAGTTCATCGTTGATCTTCTGCCTGGAATTGCTCAGGGTCATGGCTTTCAGAGACAGTTTCTTGGTGTTCTTCACGGTGGTGGTTGCGGTCTTGCCGCCTGCATTGCCCTCGGTCAGTACGGCGGCAGATGCATTGAGGGCAGAAAGGGCCTCCGCACCAGGATTGACGGCAGTCACGAAAGGATTGGTAAAGAAGAAGCCCGGTCCCTTCAGGGTGCCGTAGTATTTGCCGAACAGGGTGAGGACATAGGCTTCATTGGGTTTCAGTACCTTCAGGCCGGAAACCAGAATCGGCATACCCACAGCCAGATAAAGGATGGAAACCACCAGCAGCGGAACGCCGGCCCCATAGATTCCTGCATCAATGAGAAAAGCGCCGAAAATGATTCCGACAATGGACAGTGCCGACAGCAGAAGAACCAGGAGAAGAATCGGCATGCCGCTGATGGCTTTCGCCTTTTTTTCTTCTACAGCGGATGATACTGCCGCAGTGTTGTTTTTTTCAGTAAGTTCAGACATATGGAATACCTCCTTTTGATAAAATCACATTGCATAATTGATATCATTTTGATATCAAAACAATAACACAGCTGCAGAGAAAATGCAAGCTGTTTTTTTGTTGAGAAAATGGTGCGGCAGAGGAAAAAATGTGGTAAAATGTAAATATCTATGAGCTTTCGGCAGCAGACAGGCCGGAAGCCGAAAAGGAGCAGCAGGAAATGATCAGAAAATTAAGCGTGAAATTATATAAAGAAATCGCTGCAGCGATGACAGAGCGCTCCTTCCTCCGGGAAATCGGCATGAGCCGCGAGGAAATGAACCGGTTTCTGGAAGAAAACAACTGGCCGGCTCTGGCCGAAACGCTGCTGGAAGAAACCGACGAGAAAGGCAGATTTCATGCAATCCGTGTGGCGGCAGCCGCCGCAGAGACCCTGAACAGCCTCAGCCCGCAGCCTCAGGACGGATGGCCGGAATACACCTATGGTTATGTGCTGGGACAACTGTTTCCGGAGAAAAAGACGGGGCTGTCGGACGGAGAATATGCCGCAGGGCGTGCCTTTTTCCTGCAGCTGCTGAAGACCTTATATAAATTTGAAAGAATGACCCTGCCTTTTGATCCGACGCTGGACATGCGGTTTCTCCGGCCTGCAGAGGTGGAGGAAGGCGGTTACCATAAAGAATATCTCCGGTTTGACCGGATGGCGAGAAACCAGTGCATTTACGAGTTCATGCGCATCGGTATCGAGATTACTCCGTGGAACACGCTGGGACACATTGCCGGCGTCCACTATGTGGCCATGCATGTGGCCCGCCAGCTGGAGGCACTGAAGGTACCGGTGGATCTGGGACTGGTTTCCGGCGCAGCGGCCGGGCATGACATCGGTAAGTACGGCTGCCGTAAGAGCGAAGAACGGCGGATTCCGTATCTCCATTATTACTATACCGACATCTGCTTCAACCGGTTCAACATGCCCATGATCGGTCATATTGCAGCCAACCATTCCACCTGGGATCTGGAACTGGAGAACCTTTCGGTGGAATCCCTGATTCTGATCTATGCGGACTTCCGGGTGAAGAGCAGCCGCAATGCCAAAGGAGAGGAAATCGTACATTTCTATTCTCTGGCGGAATCCTTCCAGGTAATCCTGGATAAACTGGATAATGTAGACGCAGCGAAAGAACTCCGCTACCGGAAAGTCTACAACAAGCTGGTGGATTTTGAGAATTATATGCGGGATCTGGGGGTAGTACCGGAACTTCCGGAGGTGCCGAAAGCCGTGCCGAAGATGCCGGTGCCTGCCGGCAGAAAAGACGTGGCGCTGCTGGGAAACAATGATGCGGTGGAGGAACTGAAACACGCCGCCGTGGATCATAACATCCGCCTGATGAACAAGTTTTATCAGGAAGAGGACTTCGCCAACCTGCTGGAAACGGCGCGAAGCGAGAAACAATGGAAGAACCTGCGGACCTATGTGTCCATTCTGGGAGAGTATTCCACCTATATGACGGAAAAGCAGAAGCTGCTGACCCTGAAGTTCCTTTACGAGCTGCTGGCTCACCGGGAAAGCGACATCCGCAACCAGGCAGGGGAGATCATCGGACAGATTATCGCCCGGTTCAACGAGGAATACAAGAAGGAGCTGCCAGCCGGCGTCATTCTGCCGAAAAAGAAGATTACCAACCAGTCCCTCTGGGAAAGATATCTGCGGGATGTGCTGCAGCCTGACTATAAACTGACGGAGCAGCATAAAAAGTGGATCGGCAACAGCCTGAAGAATATCGTGACCGGCCTGCTGACCCAGTGCCATCCGTCCATGCGAGAAGGCTACATCGAAACGCTGATGGTGTGGCTGCGCAGCCGGAACCTGACCCACCAGAACAAGGAATCCCTGCTGCGGGTGGCAGGCTCCATCGACCCGGCATGGTGCAGTGAAAAACAGAGAAAAGAAGTCGTAAGATTTACGGAAAAGATTCTGAAGGAAGAAACCGTGGATCTGCAAATTGCGGCGGTCCGGGCGAAGGAACGGTTCGGCGGATATGCGGACAGCGAAGGCTACCAGAAGGGACTGAAAAAAATCCTGGGGCTGGATCCGGAGAAAGAACTGACCGCAGAAGCTTTATCGGAAATGTTCCTGGACAACCTGAAGGCCAGAACGCCGTGGACCATAAAAGTGGCCAACATTAACCTGATGCTCCGCTATCTGGAGAAAAATCACGGAGAAGGACAGGAACTCCATGTGGCCACCCACCTGGGCAATCTGGTGAAGGTCAGCGAAACCGTAACTGTACGAAGGGCTGCGGGAGATGGGCTGGTTTCCATCATCGGCAGCATGCCTCTGGAGCAGAGAAATGAAATTGCCGTCGAGCTGGGAAAGGGCCTGGAAATCGGCGATTACCAGTTTTCCAAATATATTCCGAACTATTTGGGTGTCATCATGCTGCATCTGCCGCCGCAGGAGCTGGACGAGCTGATTGCCGACCTGGAAAAGCTGCTGGAAACCGGAAACGGCCAGGTGGCGGCAGCGGTGCTCCATACCTTTGGCGTCATGCTGGAGCACTACCGGATCTACCGGGTGAACTTCGGCGATGAAGAGACGGAAGCAGTGACCGATGCACGGAAGTATAAGCTGGTGAACCTGATCCTCCGCGGATTTGCCAATTACAATAACGTGATCAGCTCGGAGGCGCTCTGGACTCTGGGTACCCATATCTTCGGGTCCCGGGAGCTGTCACTGGAAGAAAAATACCAGATCTTCAGCCACTGCGGCAAGAAGATCCTGACCTTATATGACGCACTGAAGGAGGAGGGACTGGACTTCTTCAACAATGCGGCGGTGCTGAACCACATTTACCGGTTCATCTGCCAGTATGAAGTGGAAGCCGGACCGTTTGCCATTCCCGAGCGGCAGAAGGTGGCCTTCTTCCCGGGTACTTTTGACCCGTTCAGCCTGAGCCATAAGGCCATCGCCACCGAAATCCGGAACATGGGCTACGAAGTCTATCTGGCTCTGGACGAGTTCAGCTGGTCGAAAAAGACGCAGCCGCGGCTCCAGCGGAGAAAGCTCATGAGCATGTCCGTGGCCGATGAAGAGGAAATCTACATCTTCCCGGACGACATTCCGGTGAACATCGCCAATCCGCAGGATCTGGCCCGCCTGAAAGAAATATTTAAAGGCCGGGACCTGTATTTCGTGGCAGGCAGTGACGTCATCGAAAACGCATCCTGCTACCGGGCAGAACCTCAGGAAAACTCCATCCACTCCATCAACCACATCATCTTCCGGCGGACCACCAGCGATACCAGCCACGGGGCGGCAGCTTCCGCACCGTCGAAGGCTTATCCGGTCACCGGGGAGATCATCAATCTCCATCTGGAAGAATATTACGAGGATATCAGTTCTACCCGGATCCGTGAAAACATCGATCTGAACCGGGATATTTCCAACCTGATCGATCCGGTGGCCCAGAATTACATCTTCGAAAACGGTCTGTACCTGCGGGAACCTGCCTACAAGCATGTGCTGCAGGCCCGGGATATCCGTCTGGAAGCCTATATGGACCGGGACGGTGAGGCCATTGAGGACATGAAGGAAGAACTGATTGACTGGGGCTTCGACTATCCGGCGGTGAAGGAATATCTGAGCCGGAAGGACGTGCGGACCGTGCGGATTCGCGACGGCATGCGGGATGATAAAGTGGTGGCCCTGGCGGCAGTGAGCCGTCTGGACAGTATCGATCTGCTGCCGGAGTTCGGCGATCAGGATATTGCGGCCTATATCCGCAGTCAGGCGGCCGGTGCCATCGCCGTCATCGGCGGGCTGTTCTACAGCAGAAAGAGTTCCATCGCCAATCTGGGGCAGACTATCCTGACAGAATTGCTCAGCGAACTGCTGGCGCGGGACTATACCTACGTCGTTTACCATCCGTGCGATCCTGCCGGCATGAGCGGACGAGTGATCGAGACCCTGGAGAAACAGGGATTCACCAACATCGCGCCGGGCAGCAGCCGGGGCAGCAGTAAGGCCATTTATGCGGTAAACATGAAGGCGCCGGTCATCATCTTCAAAAACGTGGAGACCATCATCAAAAATCCGCTCAATAAGAACCCGCGGGTTCTGAAGGCCGTGGAGGAAGCCCATAACCGGCTGCTGAAGGTGCTGACAGGCATCTATCCGGGCGAACTGATCCTGTCTTTTAACGCCGGAATCATGCACCATAAGATGATCAGCCTGATCACCCGTCTCAATGGGGTTCCGGTGATGCCGCGGGAGAAGAAGATCTACGGCCCGTATATGGCCGTGCCGTTCGGCAAAGTGCTGGAAGGCGAAGTGGTTCCCAACACGGTGACCAAAGCCCTCCATACCGAAAAATATTTCTCCCGGGATGTATCGGACTTTACCGTAGAGGAATCCGGCTTCTATTCGTCCCTGGACAATCAGGTAAAGACCATCAAATCCTTCAACCGTCCGGTAATCCTGGTGGATGACCTGCTCCACAAAGGCTACCGCATGAAGGAGCTGGACCCGATCCTGAAGGAGAACCATGTGGACGTGGTGCAGACCGTGGTGGGCGTACAGACCGGCCGGGGCCGCGACCTGATGACCGTCAAGGAGCGGACTGTGGACAGCGCATACTTCCTGCCGAACCTGCGGTGCTGGATCGACGAAACGGCCGTGTACCCGTATCTGGGCGGCGACAGCATCAAGGATCCGGAAGTGACCGTGGCCAGTCAGGGCAACATTCCGTCCCTGAATCTGATTCTGCCGTTTGCCGTACCGACCTTCTTCGGCGACGTGTCCCAGAGCAGCCTCTACGACTATTCCATGACATGCCTGGAAAATGCCCGCGACATTCTGCGGACTCTGGAGGAGGAATATCAGGACGAGTTTGAGCGGAAGCTGACCCTGCGCCGCCTTGGCGAGGTGATCAAGGCGCCGAAACGGCCGGACCTGGGAAGTCACGTGCTTTACGACGAAAACGTGGCAGCCTCCGCCTACGTGGAAAAAGATATGGAAAGACTGATCAGAATGAGGAAAATGTTCAAATGACGACTGCTTATTACCCTGATGGGAATCAACAAAATATATCCGCCCGGGTTTCCGGCCGGCGCCTTTCGGAGCTGGCGCCGGATGGGGTTTTTCTTTCCCTGCGGCGTCCGCTGCCCTGCAGCGGCGCCAGGGTGCACATCCTCGCCCTGGGCGATGTGGGCGCTTCCCTGCTGCTGGGACTGAAGGTCCTGGGCGGCGGTGTGATTGATACCATCGGCATCTTCGATGTCAGTGAGAAGGTCTGTCGGCGCTATGAAATGGAAATGAACCAGATCGGCTGGGCCTTCGAGGAGCAGGAGGAAGAACCGAAGCTTCCGGTGGTGGAGATTGTCACCGAAGAAAATCTCTTTGACTGCGACATGTTTCTGTTCTGCGCCAGCAAGGCGGTACCTGCCATCGGGGCATCGGGGGATGTGCGGATGGTACAGTTTGAAGCCAATCGGAACATCGTGGAGCACTACGCCCGCATGGCAGCAGAGAGAAATTACGAAGGGATCTTCGCCGTGGTATCGGATCCGGTGGATCCCCTGTGCAAGGTTGCCCTCCTGGCTTCCAGCCTTCTGCCGGGGCAGATCCGGGGCTACGGTCTGGGCGTTATGAATCGGAGAGCCGTGTATTACGCCCGGCAGGATGCGCGGCTGGGATCCTATCCGCTGGAAGGGCGGGCTTTCGGTCCCCATGGTCAGGATCTGGTCATTGCCAACAGCATCGACCACTATGACGACGACCTGTCCCGCCGGCTGACGAAGCAGACAGTGGAAGCCAACCTGCAGGTGCGGGAACTGGGTTTCAAGCCGTATCTGGCACCGGCCCTGTCCTCGGGAGCCATGTCGGTGATCCGAACCCTGCGGGGCCAGTGGCATTACAGCTCCATCTATCTTGGAGCGCCGGTGAAGCCGGCCGGAGACGGTGTGGCTGCAAAAGGTGCCTTTCTGGGAGTGAAGAACCGGATCTGCGGCCTCCGGCTGGAATATGAGGATCTGCAGCTGCCGGAAAAACTGTATGCACGAATTGAGACGGCATATGAAAACCTGTGCCGGATACAGTAAGAAGGTGATGGATTTGGAGCTTTATGTGGTGTATCTCACCGATCCGGACGGGAGCGGAAGACTGGACGATGTGCTGGATGAAGCCCTGGAGGCTGCGGAAGGAAAGACGGAGGTGCTCTGGCTCAATGGTGCTGATGCTTTCTGTG
>JAQXSU010000032.1 GCA_029219125.1 Bacillota bacterium | reverse complement strand
CGCTTCCCGGAACGGATTGATATCCGTCAACGCACCGGCCAGCGCAGTTTCAGGGAGATGTTCACACAGCATCTGTTCCAGCTGTTTTTCGTTGAACTCAGTCATGGTCATGCCCTCCCATCTTCTTCATCAGCTTCTTTTTGATGCGGTAAAGCCGGCCTTCCACCGCACGCACGCTCAGTCCCAGCTCGGCGCCGATCTGCTGTGTGGACTGCATGTAATAATATTTTCGGAGCAAAATATTTGCTTCCAGTCTGTCCAGACTTTTCAGGGCTTCGTTCAGTTCCTCCATGGCTTCTTTTCGCAGCAAGGCGTCTTCCGGCGTCCGCAGGTCTGCCAGATTCGCCAGTTCTGCCGCATCCTTTTCTTCTCCCGCCGTCATTTCGTATTTCCGGTTCCGGACAAAGTTCAGCGCAGCGTTTCGCGCCAGCCGGGTCAGCCAGGAAGTCAGGGTTCCCCTGGAAGGATCATATTTGTCATAGTTTTTCAGCAGGATCTCGCAGACCACGCTGAAGCATTCATCAGTCCGGTGTTCATCCCCTGTAATGGGCCGGATGACATAGTAAAGAAGGCCTCTGTGCAGGCGGATCACTTCCTCCACCGGAAGCTGCGACATTTTGGTTTCTGGAGTTTTTTCCCTGTCTGCCATCCGGATGCCTCCTTTCCTTTCTCCCTTTTTTGTGATTTACCCCTTTGTTCCATGATACAGATGCCCGCAGTAAAACCCACGGATAATTTTCATGCACCACCTATAAAAAAAGCAGCATGGGATACATGCCGCATTTTTCACTTTCTTATACGCTCTCTGCGATATCGTAGATCAGCTTCTCGGATTTCACCCAGCCCAGGCACGGGTCGGTGATAGACTTGCCATAAGTA
Organism: Bacillota bacterium; assembly: GCA_029219125.1. Classification (GTDB taxonomy): domain Bacteria; phylum Bacillota; class Clostridia; order Peptostreptococcales; family Anaerovoracaceae; genus RGIG7179. The sequence continues at coordinate 2,305 of JAQXSU010000032.1, read as the reverse complement.
CCTTCCCCAATCTTCTGGGCGCCGTCCTCGATATAGGACTCGATCATCAGGCCCTTGACCATGCCGCGGATATCCTCGCTGTAGCGGCGGGAATCCATGACCTCATGGGCGATCCGGATCTGTTCCAGATACTTCTTGCCGGAGTTGTTGTGGTTGGTGTCCACGATAACCGCCATATTCTCCAGATTCTGTTCGGAATACAGATCATACAGCAGACGCAGATCTTCGTAGTGATAGTTCGGCAGGTTCTGTCCGTGCTTATTGACAGAGCCCCGAAGGATGGCGTGAGCCAGAGGGTTGCCCTGGGTCTTTACTTCCCAGCCTCTGTAGATAAACTTATGTGGTACCTGCGCCGCAATGATGGAATTCAGCATGACGGACAGACCGCCGCTGGTCGGGTTCTTCATGCCCACAGGAACGCTCATGCCGCTGGCCGTCAGACGGTGCTGCTGGTTCTCCACGGAGCGGGCACCTACCGCTACATAAGCCAGCAGGTCCGACAGGTATTTATAGTTTTCAGGGTAGAGCATCTCATCGGCACAGGTCAGGCCTGTGGCATCGATGGCCCGGGTATGGAGCCGGCGGATGGCAATCAGACCTTCCAGCAGGTCTTCTTCCTTCTCCGGATCCGGCTGGTGGACCATGCCCATGTAGCCCTGCCCGGTGGTTCTCGGCTTATTGGTATAGATTCTCGGAATGAGGATAAGACGGTCCTTCACCTTCTCCTGAACCTTCGCCAGGCGGCTGATGTAGTCCATGACCGAATCCTCGTTATCCGCAGAGCACGGACCGATGATCAGCAGGAATTTATCGCTTTCGCCTTGAAAAACCTTCGCGATCTCCTCGTCCCGCTCCAGTTTGATTTTCGTTACCGATTTCGTCAGTGGATACCGTTCCTTGATTTCCATAGGAATCGGCAGTTTTCTGATGAATGTGCTTCTTTCTTCCATTTTCTATTGCTCCTTATTTCAAGCTTTACCTTTATGCACTAAATTTTATTTTACCTCATGTTCGTCCTGCTTGTCAAAGGTTTTGCACCAGTACCGACGCTTTCCTCTGGATTTTTTTCCGTACTCGATGGCTTCGGACGGACAGCCGCAGATGCATGCCATGCACTGGGTACAATTGGTGCTCCACACCGGTTTTCCTTTCTGCAGGCTGATGTTTCCCAGCGGACAGATTTCTTCGCAAAATCCGCACCCATTACAGTTTTCTTTTGCGTAATACGGTCCTGCTTTCACGAAAAGTGTATAGAAACACGGATTCATCACCGCACTGAGGAATTTCTGTCTGCCGCAGTGCTGTGTCAGATCCCGCCCTGCATGCAGATCTTCGATGATTTCCTGCAGCCTCCGGTCCGCTTCTTTCATGATAGTCTGTTCTTCCGATTCATCCGGTGCTTTGAACAGTGTAATATAGTTTTCCGGCATGACCAGATCCGCCATGCCGCGGTAAACCAGCTCTTTTTCCTCACAAAGTGCTTTCGCATAGGCTCCTGCATTACCGATGCTGTCGCCGCAGGTCAGCACAAACCGAATTTCCCGGTTTCCATGGAAGGAGCTGCGTCGGATGAAGTCTTCCACAACCCTTGGAAGCCGCCATGCATAGGTCGGCGCGATGATGAGCCATGGAGATTCGGAAGTAAGCGCCGGATACTCCCCTTTTTTTAGATATTCGTTGATGGACACCGGTTCTTCTCCCAGTGCGCAGCCGATGGCTTCTGCTGCGTACTGACTGTTTCCGGTACCGGTAAAGTAAAGAATCATTTCGTAACCTCCCTGGAGTCAAATTTTCCCTGCATCTCCGACATGGCCTGACGGAACTGTTTTGCGAAGAGACATACGGTGGCAGAAACCGCCAGCAGGTCCGCTGCCGGCTCTGCCAGAAAGACGGCGAACGCCTTATCCGCAAAGAAGTGCGGCAGAATATAAATGAGCGGAATCAGCAGCAGAATCTTCCTGAGGCAGGCCAGGAAAAATGAGGTCTTCGCATTGCCGATGGCGACGAAGGTCTGCTGACAGGCCATCTGTATGCCCATAAGGAACAGCAGCGCGCCATAAACCCGCAGGGAGCGTGCCGCATAGGCGATCAGCTCCGGATTTCCGCTGTTGAACAGGCGGACGAACGCCTCCGGAAACAGCATGGTTATGGCCCAGATCGTGACCGAATAAACAATGCATGTACGAAGCAAAATCCGGAAAGAAGTCCTCACCCGCTCTGCGTTTCCTGCGCCATAGTTAAAGCTGGTGATGGGCTGTGCGCCCTGACAGAGACCTGCCAGAGGAAGCATGCAGAACTGCATCAG
>JAQXSU010000031.1 GCA_029219125.1 Bacillota bacterium | reverse complement strand
TCATTCTGGATCGGGAGACGGTGGAACGGCTCTGCACCGTTATGAAGCTGACGGAAGAAGAAGGTCGGGCGCTCATGGAATCCGCCGGATATGGCCAGACGCCGGAAGACTAACAGAAACAAGAGATATTTACAGAAAGGGGAATGGAATCGATGAGTCTGATCGTATCACATCTGCATAAGACCTACGGAGAGAAAACCGTGGTGGAAGACCTGAGCTTTGAAATGAAAGAGCCGGGGGTGTATGCTTTGCTTGGAACCAATGGAGCCGGAAAAACCACATCCATCCGCATGATGCTGGGGATGCTGGCAAAAGACGGAGGAGAGGTGCTGTGGAACGGCGGGCCGCTGCAGACGGAAACCTGCAACGTTGGGTACCTGGCAGAGGAACGGGGACTGTATCCCAAGTACAGTCTCATGGATCAGCTGCTGTATTTCGCCAGATTGCGGGGCGTGCCGCAGGCAGAAGCCAAAGAGAGGCTCCGTTACTGGGCGAAGCGTCTTGAGGCAGAGGAATACCTGTATGCGGACGCAGCCCGGGCGGCCGAAAACCCGGAAGAAGAAAGTAACAAAAAGCGCCGGAAAAAGGCTCGCGCTTTCAAGCCGAAGCTGGCCGATCAGCTGTCCAAAGGAAACCAGCAGAAGATCCAGTTTATGATTGCATTGATTTCCGATCCGGAGCTGATCATTCTGGATGAGCCGCTGTCCGGGCTGGATCCGGTCAATACGGACCTGTTCAAGGGAATCATCCGGGATGAGATTAGCAAGGGAAAGTATCTGATCATGTCCAGTCATCAGATGGCGACAGTGGAAGAGTTCTGCAGTGACATCACCATTCTGGACCGGTCCCGTGCTGTGCTGCAGGGCAATCTGAATGATATCAAGAAAAGCTACGGCAGGGTTAACCTGCATCTGAAGACCGAGAAGGATGCGGCACCATATATTGCGGCCTGCGGAGCACAGCTCCTGACAGAAAAAGAGTGCGAATATCAGATCCGGGTCAGCGGTGAGGCCCAGGCTAATCAGCTGCTGGGCGCACTGATCACTGCCGGTGTGCCGGTCATCACCTTTGATCTGCGGGAGCCGTCGCTCCATGAGATCTTCGTGGAAAAAGTAGGTGACAGACATGGGGAATAGACTGACAGGTGCAGGAATGGTGTACCGGTTCACCCTGCAGCAGATCATGAAAAGCAAGTCGAACCGGGCGGTTTTCGGCATTCTGCTGGCGGCAGCGGCGCTGACCATTCCGGTGGCAGGATTGTTTCTGGGCAGCCGCGGCGGCGGGGAGGTCAGCAGCTATGTGGATGTTTCCACGGTGGAAGAATACCTGAACGGCGGGCGGGTCGGCTTTGACACCCGGTACGGCATCCAGTACGGCTATTCCATCGTGGCAATGATCATCTGCGTGTTTTCCGTCACATATATCGTCCGGACCATTGTGGAAGAGAAGGTTTCCCGTCTGGTGGAGACACTGATGGTCAGCGTCCGTCCCATGGCGCTGGTACTGGGCAAAATCCTTGCGGTCATGACCTTTATGTTCACCATGCTTCTGGCGGTACTGGGGGTTTTCGCACTCTCTTATGTCATCAGCGGAAGACTGATGGATGTTTCTTTTGTCTCCCGCCTGCTGGCATCCATGGGAATTTCCATGGATCTGCTCCACCTGGGACCCGGGGCGCTGCTGGTGACGCTGGTTTCCCTGGTGATGGCCTATTGTTTCTTTTCTCTGCTGGCCGGCCTGGCGGGGGCGGGCTGTGCCAACATGGATGAAATCGAGAGTGCCAACATGTCTGCCATGATGACCATCCTGGCGGGATATCTGGTGTCTTGCGTCGGATTCGGTCTCAGCGGCGGTCCTCTGACCATGGTGCTTGCCATCTGTCCGGTGGTTTCGGCCTTTACGGTGCCGGCCTTCTACGTGTTTGGCGATATCGGCATGGGAGCAGTAGCTGTCAGCTGGCTGGTGGAGCTGGTCTGTGTTCTGATGCTGCTGGTTCTTTCGGCAAGGGTATATGATCAGCTGATTTTATACCGCGGAAGCAGACTGAAATTCCGAAAGATACTTGCCATGGGCAAAGGACACGGCATAACGGCAGAAAGCACCGGAAAAAGAAGCCGGAAGGGGGGAACTGCGAAATGAAGAAGGAACTGAAAGGATTTACCAAAATCTTTGCGTTTACGTTCCGGCAGCAGGTATGCCGCAAAGGATATCTGATTACGACCATTCTGGTGGCACTGCTGTGCCTGCTGATTCCGGCTGGCGTCATGATGGGTTCGGCCTGGTCAGACCGGGGAGAAACGGAGAAACAGCCGGAACCGGAGAACGTGGTACAGGAAGCCGAAGAAAGTCCGGATGGGGAAGAAAACCCGGACGGGAAAGAAAGCACGGTAGATCTGGAAAGTACAGAGCGCGAAATGACAGAACCCGGAATGGCAGAGGTCTCTTCCGCGGTGAAGAAGATCTTCGTCGTCAACCGTACAGGAGAAGAAAAATTCGATGCAGAAGCGTTGGGAAACTTTGATTTTGAAGGCGTTCTGGAAATGAAGCTGCCTCGGATCCGGTGGATTGAATACGGAGAGGACTTCGAGAAGGCAAGAAATGACAGCGCAGGAACAAGCGATACGCTGCTTCTGGCTGCAGACCGGCAGGGAGATACCTTTGTACTGCACTTGCTGTATCCGGAAGGCAGCACCCTGACTGAAGAAGACGCCTGGGTCCTTTCTGACGGGCTGGCCACCTACGGGGATATTGCAGCAGAGGCCATAAACGAAGCGGCAGCTGGCAGAGATGGAGAAGAGAAGTCTGATAACATGACGGACGGTGTGACAGCCGGATCAAGTGATTCGGTGACAGATGGAGCTGAAAGAGAGGAAGCTGAAGGAGAAGAAGGGGCGCCGGAATCGGAAGATCCGCTGGACGAGGTCCGGTCGTTGCTGGGGCTGGTAATCCCGTACCTGAATATCATGGTACTCTATTTCTTCGTTCTGCTATACGGACAGGGTGTGGCCCAGAGTGTCATTACGGAGAAAACTTCCAAGCTGATGGAATTCTTCCTGATTTCCGTCCGACCGTCCGCCATGATTCTGGGAAAACTGACGGCCGTCTGTCTCAGCGGTGTCGTTCAGCTGTTCAGCTGGATTCTGGCCCTTATGGCAGGATTTGGCCTGGGCAGTCTGGGTGCGCAAGCCATCAATCCGGAAACGGATATGCTGGTGCTGCGACTTCTGGAAAGCTTCGGTTCCATGACAGAGGGCATGTTCTCTGCAGGGGGCGTGGTGCTGGCTCTGGCTATGCTGCTGACCGGCATGCTGCTATACTGCTCACTGGCAGGGATCGGCGGTGCCATTGCAGGCAAACCGGAGGATCTGTCCTCCACCAACGTGATGTTTACACTGATCCTCATCGGCAGCTTCTTTGCCTGCCTGCTGTCAGGCGGGCTGGACGGTTCCGGCAATGCAGCCGGATGGATGGACTGGCTGCCGTTTACCGCAGTGATGGTGACACCCGCCAGAATTGTGCTGGGAACCATTTCTCTGGCAAAGGGCTTTGGATGCCTTCTGGTGAGTCTGGCGACGGCTCTGTTGCTTACCATTCTGGCCGGACGGCTGTACAAACAGATGGTCCTGTATAAAGGGAATATTCCGGGACCGAAAAAGCTGCTGGAGATGATGAAAGCGTAAGAACTGAAAGACAGAAACGGAAAGAGACGTACGAAGAGGAAAGATTGCGGATCCAAAATAAAAAGAGCGCTGCCGGTGAGGCAACGCTCTTCTGGCATTCCGGAGAATGCCGGTGAAGGTAATCGATTGGTTAAAACCGTTATTGTTGCTTGTAAGATGTTATTTCTAAGATTTCTTAGAAGAATAAGCCCCATGCCAGGAAGCCCAGGCATGCGATGATACCGGTGTATAACAGGATCACTACCAGATAACCCATAACGTTTCTTGCGGACAGTCCGGCAATACCCAGAGCAGGCAGAGCCCAGAACGGCTGAATCATGTTGGTCCACTGATCACCCCAGGCAATAGCCATAGCAGCTCTTCCGTATTCGATGCCCATTTCTGTAGCAGCTGGCATTACGATCGGAGCCTGTACAGCCCACTGACCGCCGCCGGATGGTACGAAGAAGTTGATGATACCTGCGGACAGGAAGGTCAGTACCGGGAAGGTTACATCGTTGGAGATGTTTACGAAGAAGTCAGCGATGATGCCTGCCAGGGAAACACCGTCTCCGTTCTTGGCAACCATCAGGCCCATGATACCGGCATAGAACGGGAACTGCAGAAGGATACCTGCAGCACCTGCAGCTGCATCACCGATAGCATCTACGTATCTTCTCAGGTCACCGTGGAGCAGAATGCCCAGGAACATGAAAATCATGTTTACGATGTTCAGACCTAAGGTGAAACCGTTGTTGATGAAATAGAATACGATGTAAACGAAACCGAGAACCAGAGTGATGATCCATAAGATCTTGCTGTGCTCGATTTTTTCTGCCGGAGTATCAATTTTGTATTCCTTTTCTGCTTCTTCCTGCAGAACAGAAGGATCCACCAGAATGGTATTTTCCTTCGTAGGATGCATTGCATAGTTAATCAGCGGCATGGTGATCAGAATGATGATACACATAATCAGGTTCATCGGGTGGAACAGAGTTTCGCTGGTCGGTGCAGTGTACTCCACATCAAGAATGGTGGTGGTGCTTGCCAGCTGCAGAGGAATGGAACCGGACAGACCGGCATGCCAGATTACGAAACCGGAATAAGCGGCAGCAATCAGCAGCGGATAGTCCACATCCTTCACGCGGCGGGCAACTTCCTTGGCCAGCAGAGCACCGGCGATCAGACCGAAGCCCCAGTTGAGCCAGCAGCAGATGGTGGATACGAAGGTTACAATGATGATTGCACTCTTCTTATCGTGTGCTGTGGAAGCAATTGCACCCAGTGCCTTCTTGCAGACTGTTGCAGAAGCCATGGCAGA
>JAQXSU010000030.1 GCA_029219125.1 Bacillota bacterium | reverse complement strand
GTATCCGGAGGATTTCTTCTCTTCCTTGAGTTTTTCGCGGGCTTCCTTCACCGCTTCGGCATCGTATTCGAGGAGCGAAAAGCTGGAAACGTAGCCCTTCCCGTTCTTATAGGAGACGGTGGCAATGGCTTTGGTCCGGCCGTTGGCATTATACCAGCGATAGGTTTTGGTTCGCCGCCCATTCGAAATCTGCTCATCAGAATGCTGTACTTCAGTGTAGTATCGATTTTTTTCAAGGCTTCCAGGATATTTCTCAGTTTCCCGGATCCGATTTTCTCTGTGCCTTTATAGGTTACGGTCAGCGTATATGTTTCATATCCGTAGCCTTTTTCCGGGCCTTCTACGTGGGCGATTACATCGGTAAATCCTGCGTTTTCGCAGATGGTTGCTGCTTCGGCTTTGATTCTCTGGAATTCCTGCTCTTCCTTGAGGAAGTTCATCGTGTAGACTGCGATGAATCCGATGATGAGTACCAGTACCAGGATGAACAGTGCCAGGAATTTTTTATCTGCTTTGGTTGGGGTGTTCATGTTTAGGCCTCCTTGGGTTCTCAGCGTCTGCAGCGTCTGCGGTGCCTTCGGTATCTCCGGCGTCTTCGGTGTCTGAGGCGTCTGCAGCTTCTTCCGCGTCTGCGGATGATGTTCTGTAATCCCTTTTGTAATTAGAGTATAACACAGATGGGTGTCCCATAAGAAGGACAGGGCGGGAGGGTGGAGAGGCGAAAAAAGAAAAGCGCCCTGCGGGCTGCACGGGTCGATACCGTGCAGGGCAGAGCGGTTAAGGTTCCTTATTTATTTTTCAAACAGCTCCGGTTCATTGACGATGAGGTCATGTACCAGATATTTGTAATCCATGTTTTCGATTCCGTAAATTCCTTTATCGATCTGATCCGCAAGCTGGCTGCGATAGTAGATATCCATGGCTTCTTCCATTGTCAGATATTTCTGCTCTGCCAGATATTCAATCATACTTTCTTCAAGGTTCTGCTTATATACTCTGGTCAGGGCTTCGTGATTTATCATTTTACTCACCTGCCTTATAGGAATCAATATACTTCAGTGCAGCATGAATTGCATTCTGATTCAGAAATGCAATCTGATGATTCTCTTTATAATAGCGGATTTCTTCCAGTGTGCGCGCTTTATCCCAAAGTCCGCGGAAATACATATCTACTGACTTGAAAACATCATCATCGGCAACGTTTCCGGATACTACATCATACATCTGATAAATGTCTTCTCCTCGTCTGCATGCACATACAAAGTCAAGCCATTCTTCATCCTTCTCAAAGAAATCTATATATCTGAATTCATTGAGTTCTTCTTCGCAAAGCTCATACATAGACACGACTGCGTTACCTCCGTATCGCATTGCTTTGCGTTTCGACCATTTTTCAGCTTGATCCTTATATTTTGTGACATAGAATCCCGGCCCAAAGTCCAGATATTTGTTGGAATGCTTCGTGTCTGGCTGTTCCACTGCCAGATTGGCTCCATGATATACAATCATTGCGCCATGCCCCTTTCTTCTGCAAACTGCGTAATATCCTCTATCAGATACTGACTTCCCAGAGTGTGCAAAGTGTCATAGCACGGAAGAATGTAATCATCCAGAATTCCTGTTTCCTTCAACACATGGTAGACATGGGAAGGCGATTTTTTCCAGGCTTCGGCCAGCTTATGTATTAAAAAAACCGTAAAATTCAGTTCTTTCTTTCCCATTTCGTAAGCCCCCTTTCTTCCTTCCTGAACACGCACTTTTCCTTATTATATCCTTTTTCACGAAAAATGTATACCACTTTTCTGTCAGATTTCCACTTCCATGCTTCCTTTCTCTTTCCCGGTGGCAGCAACGTCGAAGAAAAGTTCCCGGCTGACGGCGGAGAAATAGCCGCTTTCTGCATATTCGGTGTCGTATTTTTCTTCAATACATTTCAGGGTTTCTGAAAGCTGCAGCATGACGGCGACTTCGTGTTTGCAGTGATATGCACAGAGGCAGTCGCAGACCAGGCCGCGGATCTGTCCATCCTCACAGGTGAATTCCACTTC
>JAQXSU010000029.1 GCA_029219125.1 Bacillota bacterium | reverse complement strand
CATCCTTATAAGTATCATACTGTCTTCCCTTCGGCATGGCATGGGGCTCTGCCGCCCGATCCCCCTTCGGGCGGAACGCCGTATTATAGGCCCATCTGCTGCCTGCCAGCACACCGCCGGCAGCAGCGGCAGCGACCCCCATGCCGATTGCTGCTGTCCGGTGTTTTGTTTTCTTTTTCATTGTTCCTCTTTCTGTTTCCCGATCTGCTTTTCCATTACATCAGTCCGCAGATCAGCCCTGCCAGTTCCGTCGGATTTTCCACAGAAAGTCCTGCAATCAGCCGCGCCTGTGCGTACAGCAGTTTTGCGTAATCTGCCAGCTTCTGCTCGTCGCCGGACTCTGCCACTTCTGTCAGTCGTGCTGCAATCGGATGGTCTGCATTGATTTCCAGAACCACTTCCGCCTTTACCTTTTCATCGGAAGGCATCGGCATGGAGTTCAGGGTCTTTTCCATTTCAATGGACAGAGCTCCTTCAGAAGTCAGGCAGACCGGATGATTCTTCAGACGGCCCGTAAACCGGACAGCGCTGACGCCGTCACCGATGGCATCCTTCATCTTCTGCAGCATATCCTTCGACTTTTCATTCTGTTCCTTCAGTGCTTCTTTTTCTTCTTCCGAAGTCAGATCCAGATCATCAGCGCAGACGTTGACGAAGCTCTTTCCGTCATACTGTGCCATCATCATCAGGGCGAACTCGCCCAGATTTTCTGTCAGGTAGAGGATCTCATAGCCCTTGTCCTTGACCATATCGGTCTGCGGCAGCATGTCGATCTTTTCTACCGTTTCACCGCAGGCATAGAAGATTTTGTCCTGTCCTTCCTTCATGTGGGATACGTATTCCTTCAGCGTCACCATATCCTTCTCCGAAGAAGAATAGAACAGCAGCAGATCCTGCAGCACATCCTTATGCATGCCGTAATCGCTGTAAACCCCATACAAAAGCTGGGAACCGAAGGCCTTGAAAAATTCCTTGTATCCTTCCCTGTCGTCATCCAGCATCTTCGTCAGTTCGTTCTTGATGTTCCGTTCAATGTTCTTGGCAATCAGCTTCAGCTGACGGTCATGCTGCAGCATTTCCCTGGAAATATTCAGAGACAGGTCGCTGCTGTCCACCAGCCCCTTGACGAAGCTGAAGTAATCCGGCAGCAGATCCGGGCATTTTTCCATGATCATGACGCCGTTGGAGTAAAGGGCCAGACCTTTTTCATATTCCTTCGTATAGTAATCAAACGGCGCCTTCTTCGGAATGAACATCATGGCAGTGTAAGATACCATACCTTCTGCATTATTGTGGATTACCCGGGCAGGTTCATTGAAATCATAGAATTTCTCCTGATAGTACCGGGTGTACTCTTCCCTGGTGATATCCTTCTTGTTCTTCTTCCATAGCGGCACCATGCTGTTGACCGTTACTTCCTGATCTTCGTAAACGACTTCCGCCTCCACATCCTCCGCAGCATCCTCCGGCTTCGGCAGCTCCTTGCGGACCTTTTCGTTCATTTTGATCGGATAGGTGATATAATCGGAGTATTTCTTGATCAGGCTTCTGATTCTGTAGTCCTCCAGATACTGATCGTAATCTTCATCCTCCGTATTTTCCTTGATGTACAAGGTAATCTCCGTGCCGTGTTCCGCCTTTTCGCACGGGCTTACGGTATAGCCGTCGGCGCCTTCCGATTCCCAGCAAAATGCGTCCTCTGCACCATATGCCTTCGTCTTCACGGTGACTCTTTCGCTGACCATGAATGCAGAATAAAAACCTACACCAAACTGTCCGATGATGTCGATGTCTTCTTTCGATTCGTTGTTCTGCTTGAAGTCCAGAGATCCGCTTCTTGCAATGGTTCCCAGGTTGTTCTCCAGTTCCTCCTGGGTCATGCCGATACCGTTGTCTGAAATGGTAATAGTCCTGGCATCTTTATCCACCGCGATGTGAATGGCATAATCACTTCTGGAAAGCCCTGTGATATTCTCGGAAAGCTGCTTGTAATACAGCTTGTCGATGGCATCGCTGGCATTGGAAATCAGTTCCCTCAGAAAGATCTCCTTGTGCGTATAGATGGAATTGATCATCATATCCAGCAGTTTTTTCGATTCAGCCTTAAATTGTTTCTTTTTCATACTAGTTCTCCTCCGTATATTTCAAGTATTTCTTTAACAGTTTCATGGATTTGTTAGCACTTATCTTCGTCGAGTGCTAATTCGTAACTATAAATATACGCCTGCCGACGGGAAAAGTCAAGAGGCGTCACAAGAACTTCACAAATCAATATTTTGATTTCTGAACTGCCAGGGGGTCATTCCCGTTGCCCTTTTGAAACAGTTCTGAAAATGCGGCTGATCTGAGAAATCCAGAATCTGACTGATTTCACTGATGGTAAGGGAGGAGTGGCGCAGAAGATCACTTGCCCGCGTAATCTTGTATGCCTGAATGTATGCGGACGGCGTCATCCCTGTATACTGCCGGAACCACCGGTTCAGCGTACTGCGGCTCACCTTTGCAAAATCGACAAGCGCCTGAACCGTTATCCCCTCATAGATATGAATTTGCACATACTCCAGACACCGGCGAAAAAAATAGCACGGTTTTTCCGTAAGAATTCGATTCTGTGCCTGAATGCAGAAGTCTTCCACCATGGTGCAGAGGAGTTCATACACTTTCTTTTTTTCTTCCAGTTCTTCCACCTGAATGAGATAGCTTCCCAGGCGTTCAATGGTATCCCATTCTTCCACCCCCGCTCTTTCGGCAGATCTGGCCATCTGTCCTGCTGTAATGCAGAAGTAATACTTACATTTTGAGAGGGATATTCTCTGATAGAGATAAACATAATCCTCCCTGTTTTCTGTCAGATACTTTTTCACTTCTGAGAGCGCACCTTCCTCCACCATCTGCACCAGTTTCTGCTCATTCGCAAGCAGATTCAAGCCGCATCGTTTTTCATCTTCTGTGGTGGAAAATACTTTTTCCTGTCGAATCAGCTTAGTATTCATTTCCAATACCTCCTGAGTTAAATATACAATATTTTATATAAAATTACAATCCAATGCTTCTTTTCTGAAGTATGATAAAGAAAAAAATCTCTGCAAATGTGAATGGGAGGAAGAATGTTATGAAACGATTAGATGGGAAAATTGCAGTCATTACCGGTTCTACCAGCGGTATCGGACGCGGGATTGCCAATATGTATGCAAAAGAAGGGGCTACGGTGATTGTTACCGGCCGCCGGGTAGAAAAGGGCCAGGCAGTGGTGGATGAGATTCTGCAGGCAGGCGGTCAGGCAGAATTTCATGTTCTAGATGTTACGGTAGAGGAATCAATTCACGCACTCATGGATGATGTGGCTGCCAAATACGGACGGATTGATATTCTGGTAAATAATGCATCCAATGTTACGCTGAAGGATAAAGATATTCTGGATCTTCCGGTAGAAACCTGGGATCTCATCTTTGCCAGCGATGTACGCAGTACCTTTATTGCCACCAAAGCTGTTCTTCCTTACATGCTGAAGGAGAAGAAAGGTTCCATTATAAATATCGGATCCATGGCATCCTATTGCGGTGATCTGGGTGTGACCGCATACGGTGCCGCCAAAGCAGGCGTCAACTTCCTGACCATGACCACTGCACTGCAGTACGGAAAACAGAATATCCGCTGCAACTGCATCCGTCCGGGTCTGATTCTGACAAAAGAAACAGAGCCTTATCTGTCGAAGAATGAATTCTTCATCAATACATTTATGGATCAAATTGAAGTCAACCGCTACGGAAATCCGGATGATATCGCTTATCTGGCAGTATATCTGGGCTCTGATGAAAGCGGCTATGTAACCGGACAGATTATGAATGTGGATGGCGGTACCAATACCCATGCCGGAACGGTATCTGCTTTCCGCAAAGCCGGCGGAAATTTCTGGGGATAATCTACCCGATACATCAAAAAAGGCGGTCGCGTTAACGGAAAAAATCCGTTACGCGGCTGCCTTTTTCCGAATCTCTTTTTTTCGCAGGCTGTTGAAAATGTAAAATATTGGGTCAACCTGAGAGGAGTCCAAATCGAAATCTGGTTGACGAAAAAAGAGAAAACACATGCCAAAAACGAGAAAAGCGCGAAAAAAGCAACCTTTTATTTATTTTACAGAAAATCTGCAAAAAGAAAGAAAAACCGATACACTTTTGACACAGTGATCGGCTTTTTACTAATTTCTGCATAGCAGCTCCTGAGGAAGCAATGCGTCTGTGCATAAAAAAATCCCCGACGTTTGAATGCGCCGGGGTGATAGATTTTGCGAAGAAATGTGCTGTTACAGCAGCTCCTTTCTGGACAGATTGATTCTGTTCTGGCTGTCGATTTCGGTAACTTTGACCTTTACCACATCGCCGATGTTCATCACATCTTCTACTTTTTCCACTCTTTCCTTAGCCATCTTGGAGATGTGCAGCAGGCCTTCCTTGCCAGGGAGGATTTCGATAAATGCACCGAAGTTCATGATGCGTGTGACTTTTCCTTCATAGACTTCGCCGACTTCCACATCTTTTGTGAGGATTTCAATTTCGTGCTTGCAGGCTTCTGCTTTCTCGCCGTCCGTTCCGTAGATGGAAACCAGACCGTCATCATTGATATCGATCTTGACGTCGTATTTTTCCACCAGACCGTTGATGGTTTCGCCGCCCTTACCGATGACAATTCTGATCTTGTCCGGATTGATCACGAGGGAAAGGGCACGCGGTGCGTACTTGGACATTTCTGCACGAGGTGCAGGGATTTCTTCCAGCATTTTTTCCATGATGAACATTCTGCCTTCTTTTGCCTGTCTGAGGGCTTTTTCCAGAATGTCTCTGGACAGACCGTGTACCTTGATATCCATCTGGATTGCAGTGACACCGACTTCGGTACCGGTTACCTTAAAGTCCATATCGCCCAGGAAGTCTTCCATACCCTGAATGTCGGACAGGATAGCAAATTCAGAACTGCCGTCTTCCTTTACTCTTTCAATCAGACCCATTGCAATACCTGCAACCGGGCGCTTGATCGGAACGCCGGCATCCATCAGAGCCAGGCATGAACCGCAGGTGGAACCCATGGAGGTGGAACCGTTGGAAGATAATACATCAGATACCACTCTGATTGCATATGGGAATTCTTCTACCGGAGGGATAACAGGGAGCAGTGCTCTTTCTGCCAGGGCACCGTGACCGATTTCTCTTCTTCCAGGGGAACGCGGAGATTTCGCTTCACCGGTGGAATATCCAGGGAAGTTGTAGTGATGAATATATCTCTTTTCCGTCTGTTCTGTAATACCGTCGATGGTCTGTGCTTCGGAAGCAGGGGCCAGTGTGCAGGAAGAAAGGACCTGTGTCTGTCCTCTCTTGAAAAGTCCTGTACCGTGAACTCTCGGGAGCAGTCCTGTTTCACAGAAAATCGGTCTGATTTCATCGCACTTTCTGTTGTCCGGACGAACGCCTTCATCCAGGATCATGCCCCTTACAGACTCTTTGGTGATGTTGTATAATACAGATTCGATGTCCTTCATGTTATCCGGATATGTCTCTGCGAAGTATTCTTTAGTTTCCACTTCCACTGCATCCATGTTTTCCAGTCTTTCCATCTTGTCTGCAGTGTGGATTGCTTCTCTCATCTTCGGTGTTGCATAAGCTCTTACCGCCTCGTCGATTTCTTCCATCGGCTTGTAGAGCTCTACCTTCATCTTTTCTCTGCCCACTTCCACAACGATCTGATCGATGAATTCAACCAGTTTCTTAATTTCTTCATGGGCAAACAGAATCGCATCCAGCATATCCATTTCAGGGACTTCCTTCGCACCTGCTTCTACCATCATAATCGCGTCTTTCGTGCCGGCAACGGTCATGTCGATGTCGGACACTTCTCTCTGTGCCAGAGTCGGGTTGATGACGAATCTTCCGTCAACTCTGCCGACTTTTACGGAAGCAGTCGGGCCGTCCCATGGAATATCGGAGCATGCAATTGCAATGGAAGAACCGATCATGGCCGCAATTTCCGGGCTGCAGTCCGGGTCAACAGACATGCAGGTTGCAACGACAACCACATCGTTATAGAATCCCTTCGGGAACAGCGGACGAAGCGGCCGGTCCATCAGACGGGAAGTCAGGATAGCATGTTCGGAAGGGCGTCCTTCTCTCTTGATGAAACCACCCGGAATCTTTCCGACCGAGTACATTCTTTCTTCAAAATCGCAGCTCAGCGGGAAGAAATCGATTCCTTCCTTCGGCTCTTTGGAACAGCATACGGTAACGTTTACCACAGTGTCTCCGTAGCGTACCCACGCCTGGCCGTTGGCCTGTTCGCAGACCTTGCCGATTTCAATCTGTAAAAGGCGTCCGCCAAGGGGATACATGAATGTTCTGTAATCTGTAAATCTAGGCATTTTTTTCCTCCTGTTTCTTTTCGCGCCAATGCCCATTTCCGTATGACTCTCGGAAAAAACTCTCTCATCTGCTCTGTTCTGCGTTGTGAGTTCTTTCAGAGAGTCACATCATACATAACCGGTGCACGGCGTTTTCTGGTTGGTTTTCATTTCCGGTTTTTCCGGATTTAAGTGATACAATAAAAGCGGGGTTTGACGCCCCGCTTAAATTCCGCGATTACTTTCTCAGTCCTAAACGTGCGATCAGAGTTCTGTATCTCTCCAGGTCGGTTTCCTTCAGATATGCCAGAAGGTTTCTTCTCTGACCTACCATCTTTAACAGACCTCTTCTGGAGTGATGGTCCTTCTTATGAACCTTTAAGTGCTCATTCAGGTCATTGATTCTGTAAGTCAGGATGGCAACCTGAACTTCCGGGGAACCGGTATCGCCTTCCTTTAACTGATAGTCCTTAATAATCTGCTGTTTGATTTCCTTTGTAATCATTTTCTTTTCTCCTTTTCTTTCTTCGCCTTCTGCTGAGTGATCCGTCGGAGTTTCGGGTGGACTAAGCAAAAGGTACAAAACGCAACAATTTATACTAACACAGATTCTATGCACTGTCAATTATTTTATGTATAATCCGTGCAAATATGTGCAGAAATCTGTGCAATCTATGCAGCCTGCGCAGAATCCGGCTATTTTTTTCGCAGTTCCTCCATCACCTGCTTCAGCTTCCGCACCGGCATATCTTCACCCTGCAGAAGAATATTATCATGGGTTTTGGCGGAAAATCCGATCTTCACCACCGTGACATACGGTTCATTCATGATTTTTCCTTCCGATGCTTTTTTCTTACCGGAAGGCGTATTCTTCGTAAAGGCCATTCCTGTCACGTCATCCTTCAGAACCATCAGTTCCGTCTCGCAGTGAGGGCATTTAAAATAATACTCGTTGCTTCCCAGCAGCTTCCATTCTTCCCGCACTAGCCATCCCGGATGTTCCGTGCCGCAGAACGGACAGGCTCCGATCTTTTTATCTGCAAACTGCTGTGGTATATTATAAGTTACATTTTCATTTCTGCTATATTCTGCTGCCATGTTTCAGCTCCTCGAAAATATCTCTCGCCAGATGGCGCATCCATTCATCCGCCTCCGGCACATAGGTTTCATTGAAAAGGATCACAAGAACGAAGGGGAAATCTCCTTTCACCAGTGCTGCGTCCGCCGTAATGCCTCTGGCGCCGCCGGTCTTGTTTCCCACCGGCGCTTCCTCTTCGATATATGCCGGAATGCCTGCACGGTCCTGCTGCTGCTCCAGGATATCCCAGATAGCATCGGAAACTTCCCTGCTGACAAATTCGCCCTTGTAAATCTGTTCCAGAAGGAACCCGATTTCTTCCGGTACTGCCTTATTATTATACCCTTTTTCCTGCATGGCGTCATCATAAAAAAGCCGCTCCAGATGGGTTTTTTTCAGTCCCATTTCGCGGAACTGTCCATTGAGCGTCTTGATGCCGTAATGATCGATCAGCAGATTGGCTCCGGTATTATCGCTGATAGTTATGGTCAGGTTGCAGAGGGTTCTGATATCCACCACCGGCTCGTCGGTAAAGGCATTGAAGGCACCGCAGCTGGGCACACGTTTCTCATAGGTCACTTTCAGCTTTTCATCCAGATCGGCTTTTCCTTCTGCCGCCATCTTGTAAATGGCCATTACCACAGGCAGCTTAATGATGCTGGCAGGATGGAATTCTCTGTCCTGCAGCAATCCCTTCGTATCTCCCGTTCTCAGATTGCGGAAATAAACGCCGACGCTTCCTTTCAGTCCTTCTGCTCTTTTTTCAAAATCCATAATATTTCCTTTCAAAGCGTGCGAAAAGCACAACCCGGATCGGGTTGTGCTTCGGGCAAGTGTATGTGTATGATTTAGAGAATTTCGTTTTTCAGCATATCCTCATAGGTCTGCGGTTTTACCACCAGACGGTCCGCTCCGTCTTTTACGAATACCACGCCCGGAATCGGGTTCTTGTTGTAATTGCTTGCCATGGTATATCCGTAAGCACCGGTGGAGAAGATGGCGAAGATATCGCCTGCTTCCGGCTTGGCGACCTGCAGATCGTGAATCAGAATATCGCCGGATTCGCAGCACTTACCGCATACAGTAAGTGTTTCCGTCTTTTCTTCTTCTGCCTTGTTGGCAAGGACACCGGTGTAAACAGCCTGGTACAGAGCCGGACGAATGTTATCCGTCATACCGCCGTCTACAGACATATAGGTCCGGATTCCCGGAATTTCCTTAATACTTCCCACAGTGTACAGGGTGATTCCTGCTTCTGCAGCAATACTTCTGCCCGGTTCGATGACCACATTCGGTCTCTGAACACCCTGCTCCGCATAATATGCATCAATCTTTTCCATGATCGGATCCAGGAAATAGCTGTAGGATTTTCTTTCTTCGTCCACATAGGTGACGCCGAAACCGCCTCCCACGTTGATTTCCTTCAGGTCATAACCGAAGTTTTCCTTGATCTTGCCTGCAAGCTGCAGAATGATATCAGTTGCCTGAAGATGGGAACCGTTGTCGAAAAGCTGAGAACCTACATGGAAGTGGATACCGAAAAAATCAATGTACGGAGAATCGATGGCTGCCTTCACCTGCGGCAGAACAATTTCATCATCCAGAGGAATACCGAATTTGGAATCCTTCTTTCCGGTTACAATGTAGTCATGAGAACTGCTCTTCACGCCCGGTGTAACACGGAACAGAATTTTCGCAGTCTTGTCTTTTTCCTTACAGATTTCTTCGATGATGGCCAGTTCCTGCAGGCTGTCCACAATGATCCTGCCGATTCCGTATTCAATGGCCATCTCCAGTTCTTTTCTGCTCTTATTATTTCCGTTGAATTCGATTTTTTCAGCAGGGAAACCTGCTTTGATCGCCGTATACAGTTCTCCGCCGGAAACCACATCTACGCACATGCCGCACTGGTCAACCAGCTTGGCCATGGCCACCGGGAAGAATGCCTTGGCGGCATACGCAACTCTCGTGTTCGGGTACTTTTCAACGAAATCCTTCTGCAGTTCCGCAAACCTGCCGATGATATCATTCTCGGAGTACACATACAGAGGAGTGCCGTACTTGGCTGCAAGTGCAGTTGTGTCGCAGCCGTCGAAAAATAACTTGTTTT
>JAQXSU010000028.1 GCA_029219125.1 Bacillota bacterium | reverse complement strand
GGCACGCTGCCCTTCCTGCAGCAGGTGCGGGCACAGGGCGGCAGGTATCTCTTTCTGACCAATAATTCCTCCCGGGGTGTGTCCGATTACGTAGCAAAACTTGCACGGCTGGGCATTCCTGCGTCTCCTGGGGATTTCGTCACGTCGGTGGATGCCATGATTTCCTTCCTGGAGCGGCGATACGGTCCATCGGAGGCAAGGCAGAAGAAGATTTATCTGATGGGAACGGACTCCTTTCGCCAGCAGATGGAAGATGCGGGATTCCGGATTTTGACAAGCCTGCAGGCTGGGGAGAATGACAGGTCGCCGGAGACGGTCGACATACTCATTGCGGGCTTTGACCGGGAGCTGACATTTCAGAAACTGGAAGATGCCAGCCGCCTACTGACAGCCGGGACGGAATATTTTGCGACGAATCCTGACTGGGTCTGCCCCACCGCCTGGGGCGCAGTGCCTGACTGCGGATCCATATGCCAGATGCTGGAGCATGCCACGGGGCGGCTGCCGTATTTTGTGGGCAAACCCCAGCCTGACATGGTGTATCTGGCGCTGGAAAAGACGGGCTGCAGACCGGAGGATGCGGTTCTCATCGGTGACCGGCTGTATACCGACATCGCCTGCGGTGTCAATGCGGGAATTGACACCATCTTCGTGCTTTCCGGGGAGGGGAGGCTCGAGGATCTGGAAACAAGTGATGTGAAGCCTACATATATTTTAAATGAAATCGGAGAAGTTTTCGGGAAAGGAACAGGAAACGGAAATGAAACTCAATAACAAAAGAACGATTTTGATCGGTTTTGCATTTTTAGCCATCAGCACCTTCTGGCAGATGTATGACAACATTATTCCGCTGATCTTAAAGTACAGCTTTCAGATCGGAGATACGCTGTCGGGGGGCATCATGGCGCTGGATAATATCTTTGCATTGATTATGCTGCCTCTGTTTGGAGCATGGTCGGATAAGGTGAATACGAAGCGTGGAAAACGGACACCGTTCATTCTGGTAGGTACCATCGGCGCCTGCGTTTTCATGTTGCTGCTGCCGGCAGCGGCCAACGGCAGGAACCTGGTGCTGTTTGTATTTGCTCTGCTGATGACGCTGTTGTTTATGAGCACCTTCCGTTCACCGGCGGTTTCTCTCATGCCGGATGTGACGCCGAAACCGCTCCGCTCCAAGGCCAATGCCATCATCAACCTGATGGGGGCCATCGGCGTGGTGCTGTCGCTGGTGTTCATCATGCTCCTGGTTGGTGATGGACAGACACCGAACTATGAACCGCTGTTTATTGCTGTGGCTGTGGTCATGGTACTGGCTCTGCTGGTTCTGCTGTTCCGTGTGGATGAGAAGAAATTCACGGAAGAACGTCTTGCGCTGGAACGTGACTGGGGCATCGCAGAGGAAGAGGAAGCGGAAGATGATTCCGAAGCCGGACAGGGTGCCGGCGGAATTCGGAGTGCTGCGGCCTCCCTCCCTGCAGACGTGAAACGCAGCCTGGTATTCCTGCTGCTTTCCGTTGCGTTCTGGTATATGGCGTATAACAGCGTGACCACTGCTTTTTCCAAATATGCTACAGAGATGTGGGGCATGGAGGGCGGAAGCTTCGCCGGTGCCCTGATGGTGGCTTCTGTGGGCGCACTGATTTCCTTCCTGCCGGTGGGTATGCTGTCCAGCCGCTTCGGACGGAAAAAGGTGATTCTTGTCGGTGTGGCTATGCTGGCATGCTGCTTCGGAAGCGGGTTTTTCTTCAAGGAACCGAATTTCGGTGTGAACATCATCTTCTTCCTGGTCGGTATGGCATGGGCATCCATCAACGTAAATTCCTATCCGATGGTGGTGGAAATGTGTAAGGGAAGCGATATCGGCAAGTTTACCGGTATGTACTACACTTTCAGTATGGCGGCTCAGGTGCTGACGCCGGTACTGTCAGGATTCTTCCTGGAGCATGTGGGTTACTGGACACTGTTCCCATATGCGGCCTTCTTCGCTGCCGTGGCATTCTGCACCATGCTCATGGTAAAACACGGAGACAGCAGGCCTGAGGCACCGAAGAGCAAGCTGGAAGCCTTTGATGTAGAAGACTGACACAGCATTATATTTCGTAAAGGGGAAATGGGGAATATGAAACAGAAAAAATCAAGCAACACGAAAGAATCAAGCAACACGAAAGAAAAGCAGCTTGAAGAGCTGCTGCGGCACAGATATGCACATAGAGGTCTCCATCAGAAACCCGTGATTCCGGAAAACTCCATGGCAGCCTTTCGGCGTGCGGTGGAAGCGGGGTACGGCATTGAACTGGACCTGCATCTGACCAGAGACGGAAAGCTGGCGGTAATTCATGATTCCAGCCTGAAGCGGACCTGCGGCGTGGATCAGAACATCGAAGACATGACCATGGAGGAGGCACAGAGCTGCTTCCTGGAAGAAAGCCGGGAGCGGATTCCGGAATTTGCAGAGGTTCTGCAGCTTGTGGCAGGCCGGGTGCCTCTCATTGTAGAGCTGAAAGCAGGAAAGACGAAAGAAGGGGAAGACACGACGGCTGCCCTCTGCCGGACGGCGGTATCGGTATTAGACGATTATGCAGCCGCCTTTGACGGAAAACCGGGTACGGTGCCTGCACTGTACTGCGTGGAATCTTTCAGCCCGGTGGCTGTGAAGTGGCTGCGGGTGAACCGGCCGGACATCATCCGGGGACAGCTG
>JAQXSU010000027.1 GCA_029219125.1 Bacillota bacterium | reverse complement strand
GAATGTAATGACGGCCGCATGAACGATATCCGGGGACTCCACGTAACAGAAGAACATGTGGAGGAAGCCCTGAAGCGGGCCGATGTGGATTTTGAGGAGGGAGCTGTCGGCGGAGGCACAGGCATGGTATGCCTGGGACTGAAAGGCGGCATCGGTTCTTCTTCCAGAATCGTAAAGGTGGATGAAAAGGATTACACCATAGGTGCTCTGGTTATGTCCAATTTCGGTGCGCCGGGCAATCTGGTCATCGGCGGAAAGCATTACGATACATCGAAATACAACCAGTTCCCGAAGAAGGATCAGGGCTCCATCATCATGCTGATCGCGACGGATATTCCTCTCAGTGAACGTCAGCTGAAGCGTGTATCTAAACGAGCCATGATTTCTCTGGGCAGAGTGGGCTCCTACTGCGGAGACGGCAGTGGTGATATTGCCATTACCTTTACCACCGCAAACCGGATGAAACATTACAATGATAAAAATATTCTGGATATGAAGATGTTCTTTGATGAAAATATAGACATGGTATTTGAAGCAGCGGTGGAGGCCGTGGAAGAAGCCATCATAAGTTCTCTGTGGCATGCGCCGACCATGGATGGCATTCGCGGAAGAAGAATGCTTGGACTGCAGGACTTTATCAGTATTTACGGAGAATAAATGACGGGGGTGCCAAATGAAGAAGACGTATTTTATCAGTGCAGATATTGAGGGAATCACCGATGTGACGGACTGGTGTGAGACCGTTCCCGGCGGTGATGGCTATGAAGCGGCTTGTGAGCAGATGACGCGGGAAGTAGCGGCAGCCTGCGAAGCTATTCTGGAAGCAGGACATGATGTGGTGGTGCGTGACGGTCATGATAATGCCAGAAATATCAACCACAGAATGCTGCCGCGAGGCGTGAAGCTGATGCGCGGCTGGGCATGTCATCCGGGTTCCATGCTTGCCGGCCTGGATGAAAAGTATGCCGGCGTGATCTATATCGGTTATCATGCGCCGGCAGGAAGCAACGCAAGCCCTCTGGCACATACTGTAGAGTACGATCTCATTAAATGGCTGAAGATCAATGGAAAGCTTGCTTCCGAGTTCACCCTGAACACGCTGTATGCGGCACAGCAGGGTGTAGCGCCGATCTTCATCAGCGGCGATGCAGAAATCTGCCGCATGGCGAAGGAAGAGGTGCCGCAGATTACCACAGTGGCGGTGAAGGACTGCCGCGGTAATTCCACATTTAATGTGCATCCGGAGGATGCGTGCCAGATGATCAGGGAAGGCGTCGCCAGAGCACTGCAGACAGAGGTTCC
This sequence comes from Bacillota bacterium, assembly GCA_029219125.1. GTDB lineage: Bacteria > Bacillota > Clostridia > Peptostreptococcales > Anaerovoracaceae > RGIG7179. Next base: position 5,393 of record JAQXSU010000027.1, on the reverse strand, counting down.
GGTTCCGGAGCTGCCGGAGGAATTTGTGATGGATGTGTGCCTGTGCCGTCATCAGCAGGTGCGGTCCGCCCAGGTACATCCGAATGTAGAAAAGCTGGACGAGTTCACAGTACGCTATGTGGCGAAAAACCCGACAGAACTCAATGTGATGAGAGAGTTCATCATGGGATAGGTATAATAAAAGAAGGAAAGCGCCGGACATGCGGACAGTCGTTACCGATTGTCCGCATGCGGCCGTTTTTGGACCGGAAAGAACCGCAGAAAGAAATATATAAGGAAATATCTTCTGAAAGCCCTTGATTCTCTGCAGCAATCTGCGTTATAGTAGGAACGTAGGCTTGTATGCCTGCATACATTGTCATAAGTCGAAAGAGGGAGGAGACGGCAATGAAGTTTACCAAGATGAACGGAGCAGGCAATGATTTCATCATTGTCAATAATATAAACGAAGCCATTCCGCAGGAACGCTTCCCTGCACTGGCAAGGAAACTTTGTCACCGCAGGTTCGGTATCGGTGCAGACGGCTTTATGGTGGTGGAAGAGCCATCGAATGGCGGCGATTATAAGATGATCTTCTATAATTCAGACGGAAGCCTGGGAGAAATGTGTGGCAATGGGGCGCGCTGCATCGCCCGGTACGGATATGACAAGGGCCTTGCGGGAGAAGTGCAGCATATTGAGACCACAGCCGGTATGGTGACCGGATGGCGGCAGACTGACAGCCGATATAAAGTCCAGCTGAATCCGGTGACGGTGATGAAACGGAACCTTAACCTTTTGGCAGAAGGAAAGGAATGGAACTGTGCCTATGTGGAACTGGGAAATCCGGGGATACCTCATGTGGCAGTTCGCATTCCGGGACTTTCTCACAGCTGGCTGGACGATGCGGAAAAGCGCCGGAATCTGTTTGATTTGGGCCGTGGGCTGCGGTTTCACGAAGCCTTTCCGAAGGGTGCCAATGTAAATTTCTTCGATATCACCGGAGAAGATCAGCTGGTGGAACTGACCTACGAGCGGGGGGTTGAGGACTTTACTTTTGCCTGCGGAACCGGGACAGGATCCGTGGTTTCTGCTCTTTATGAGGAAGGCCTGGTCAGCGGCAGGAATGTACAGGTCAGCGTGCCGGGCGGACTGCTTCGCATCGATATTGAAGAAGCGGACGGAGAAAAGAAACTGTTCCTCACAGGACCGACCTGCGTAGCAGCAGAGGGAGAAGCAGGAGAAGAGTTACTGTGCCCGGATGAAGAAATCAGGACACAGCGCAGCAACATCATTCTCATTGGTATGGCCGGGGCAGGAAAGTCCACCACCGGTGTCGTTGTGGCGAAAATCCTGCAGAAGGACTTCATCGACGGAGACCTGGTGATTCAGACTGTGACAGGGCGGAGCCTGCAGGATATCATCGACAGGGAAGGAAACGAAACCTTCCGTAAGATTGAAAATCAGGTTCTGTGCGGAATTGACGCGGAGAACGCCGTCATCGCACCGGGAGGCAGTGCCATCTATTATCCGCAGGCTATGGCCCATCTCAGAGAAAAGGGTATCGTAGTTTACCTGCACGTTCCTCTTCCGGAGATCCAGCGGCGTCTGACCAACCTGGCCACCAGGGGGGTAACCCTGGCAGAAGGGCAGACCATCGCGGATTTGTATAATGAGCGGCTGCCGCTGTACGAAGAATATGCGGATATCCGCATCGATACGGAAGGGAACACGCTGGAGGAAACGGTGGCAAAGATTGTAGAGGCAGTAAAGGAATATGAAGAAGGAAAAGAAAGAACTGGATTTACTGGACAAAACCAAATCACCCAATAAAATCGTCTGGGCTCTTGCCTGGCCAACCATCGTGGAACAGCTTCTGCTGACGGTGGTGACCTATGTGGATGCAGCCATGGTGGGCAGCGTCGGTGTCAATGCCACCGCTGCCATAGCCGTGAATACTTCTGTCATCTGGCTGATTCAGGGTCTGATGGCGGGGCTTGGCGTGGGAGCTTCCGTACTTGTAGCCACGAAAATCGGAGAGAGAAAACTGGAACAGGCACAGGCGATACTCATGCAGTCCATCCTTGCCATGATTCTGCTTGGCGGAGCAGTGATGCTCATCGGAGAACTGATCCTGGCACACAATCTGCCCCGGTGGATGGGTGCAGAGGAAGTGCTGCTGGCACCGGCAGAACAGTATATGCGCATCGTCGCTGCAGCATTTCCGTTTCAGGTGCTGCTGGCTGTGGGCTGTGCCATCATACGCGGTGCGGGAGATACCAGAACGCCTATGTATTATAACATACTCAGCAATATCGTCAACATCATCGGAAACTTTCTCTTTATCTATGAAACCAGAACGGTTACGATATTCGGATTTTCTCTCAAAATCTGGGGTGCCGGCATGGGTGTAGGCGGTGCGGCGCTGGGTACGGCACTGGCGTTTTTCATCTCCGGCATGCTGACGCTGCGCCACCTGCTGAGCCGAAAGAGCATCGTACATGTTTCGGGAGCCAGATCTCTGAAGCCGGATCGTGAGATCCTTGGGCAGATCGTCCGTCTGGGGCTGCCTGCGGCGTTTGAGCGCGTGACCCTGTCCTCAGGACAAATGGTCATCACGGCGCTGGTCACCGGCATGGGAAGCTCTGTGCTGGCAGCACACCAGCTGGCAACCACAGCAGAATCCATCTGCTACATGCCGTGTTTCGGCTTCAGTGTGGCGGCTACCACCCTGGTGGCACAGTCCATCGGAGCAGGCGAAAAAGAGATGGCAAAGAACTATGCCGGGATCTGTATCCGCTATGGCATCGGCATCATGATCATCAGTGCAGTGCTTATGTTCCTGTTCGCTCCGCAGATGATCTGGCTCTTCATCCGGGATACGGCGGTAATCTCTCTGGGCGCAGCCATGCTTCGTATTGAAGCATTCGCAGAGCCTTTCGTGGCAGTCACTAACGTGATCTGCGGCGTGCTGAAAGGCGGCGGGGATACCCGGTGGCCGTTCTATATATCCATCATCGGCATGTGGGTCGTCCGGCTGACGCTGGCAGTGGTGGCAATCAAAGTCTTTGGCGTGGGCCTGGCGGGAATCTGGATCCCGATGGCCATCGACTGGACCGTCCGGATGCTGATCTGTCTGCGGCGGTATAAAGGGGAAAAATGGCTGTACATCTGGGATGAGGAGCATAAGGCAGCATAAAAGAAAACACTGGCATTGGAAATCACAAAGTGATAAAATATAACAATACGATAATAATCATTCAAAGTAAAGTACAGGGAGGAAAAAATGAGAAAAGTAGTAGCAACAGATAAAGCACCGGCCGCCATCGGCCCTTACGCACAGGCAAATGTGATCGGTAATCTGGTTTTCACATCCGGTCAGCTGGGCATGGATCCTGCCACCGGCAATCTGGTAGAAGGGGGCGTTCAGGCGCAGACACACCAGGTTTTCGCCAATCTGAAGGCGGTGCTGGAAGAAGCCGGATCCGGACTTGACAAAATCATCAAGACCACATGTTTCCTGCAGGATATGGGGGATTTCGCAGCCATGAACGAAGTCTATGCTTCCTATTTCGAAGGGGCATTTCCATCCCGTTCCGCAGTGGAAGTGGCCAAGCTCCCGAAAGGCGGTCTCATTGAGATCGAGGCGGTGGCTTATCTGTAATGGAAAAGAAGAAAGATTATCATCAGCCTGTTCTGCGGATCTTTCTGTCCTATTTCGGACCCCATAAGAAGCTCTTTCTGGCGGACATGTCCTGCGCCTTTCTGGTTGCAGCCATCGACGTACTTTTTCCGCTGGGCAGCCGATACTGTATGTATGAGCTGCTGCCGGAAAAGATTTATTCGACATTTTTCCTGCTGATGGCCATCGCGGCCGGCGCTTTTGCCGTTCGGGCAGTCCTGCATTATATTATCACCTATCTGGGGCATACCTTCGGCATCCGGGTAGAGGCAGATATCCGAAACGATCTGTACCGGCATTATCAGGAACTGGAATTCGACTTTTTCGACCAGAACCGGACGGGGAAACTGATGAACCGGCTGACCGGAGATCTGTTTGAGATTACGGAGCTGGCTCATCACGGACCGGAGGATCTGCTGATTTCCTTTGTGACCATTGCAGGCGCACTGGCTGTGATGTTCAGCGTGGAATGGCGTCTGGCACTGGTGGTTCTGATCATCATTCCGATTTTTATCACAGTGATCATGTTCTGCCGACGGGCCATGATGACGGCATCGGCACAGGTGAAACAGAAAATGGCCGATATCAATGCAGATATCGAATCTACGATTTCCGGCATGAAGACATCCAAGGCCTTTGACAATCAGCAGGTGGATTACGAGCGGTTTGACCGGTCCAATGAAAAGTTCAAGGGATCCAAGGAAGAATTCTATAAAGCCATGGGACGGTTCAATGCGTCGCTGGAATTCTTTATCTGTGTTCTGCAGGTGGCGGTCATCGCCTTTGGCGGATATCTGATTATGGGTGACCGGCTCAATTATATCGATCTGCTGACCTTTACCATGTATATCACTACCTTCGTGAATCCGGTTCGGAAGCTGGCAAACTTCGCAGAACTGTTTATCAGCGGGTTTGCAGGTCTGCGCCGTTTCGTGGAGATTATGTGCATCGAGCCAAGCGTGCAGGATGCACCGGATGCAGAGGTTCTGGAACAGGTGCAGGGACATATCTGTATGGATCATGTCAGCTTCGGCTACAAGGAAGGTATCGATGTGCTGCGGGATGTTTCCCTGGACATTGCGCCGGGTGAGTGCATCGCTGTGGTGGGTCATTCCGGCGGCGGCAAGAGTACGCTGTGCCAGCTGATTCCGCGGTTTTATGATGTGGAAGAGGGCAGCATCTCCATTGACGGTAAAGATATCCGTCAGGTGACCAAGAGTTCTCTGCGGAGCAGCATCGGTATCGTGCAGCAGGATGTGTTCCTGTTTGCGGATACCATCCTGGAAAACATCCGTTACGGCAGACCGGACGCCTCTTTTGAAGAGGTGAAGGAAGCGGCCAGACGCGCACGGATCTACGATGATATCTGTGCTATGCCGGAAGGTTTCGATACATATGTGGGTGAGCGGGGAACCCTTCTGTCCGGTGGGCAGAAACAGCGGGTCTCCATCGCTCGGATATTTTTAAAGAATCCTTCCATCCTGATTCTGGACGAGGCAACTTCTGCACTGGACAGCATCACGGAGGAAGAAATTCGAAAATCATTCAGTGAGCTGTCGGTGGGCAGAACCACCATCATGATCGCACACCGGCTGGCGACCATCAAGGATGCAGACCGGATCGTGCTGATCGAAGACGGACAGATCCGGGAAGAGGGCACCCATCAGGAACTGATTGCACTGCATGGTGAATATGCAGAGCTATATCGAACCCAGAGTCTGACCACAGTCCC
>JAQXSU010000026.1 GCA_029219125.1 Bacillota bacterium | reverse complement strand
GGTTGCACAGGTTACTACCATGATACCCATCTGGAATGCGAAGCTGTTCTGTGTCCACAGTCCGTTGAACCAATAGGTGCATAAGTCTAATGGGTTGGATTTGGTTAAGATAAGTGCGAGTACAAATACGAGGAAGGTCAGAATTAAGCAGAATACTAATGAATCCGGAATAATCTTATCTGCCGCGTACTGGAATTTTTTTGAAAGTCTCCATAACGGAGTACCTTTGCTCTGCTTTACGCTTTCGTTTGGCATGGTTTTTCTCCTTTTCCTTTTCATTTAAATAACAACAAACTTTAACTTATTGCTACCTTTCCGCCGTTTCCGTCGGACAGCTGATGGGTGTACAGCTGTCCGACACCCGGCAGATAGGTAATATTATGGAATTTATGATGATTACTTGATGTCGTCTTTTGATACTTTTAAAACTTTGCGGTTGCCAGCCAAGCTCTTCTCATTTTGCCGTTTGATGTGTGCCGCCCCAGCGGCACCGGGACTATTTCAGACCCAGGATCTGTCTGGCTTCGTCCGGTGTAGCCACTTCGCAGCCGTATTCTTCGATGATTCTCTTTGCTCTTTCTACGAACTGACGGTTGCTGTCAGCCAGCTGGCCCTTCTTGTACATTACGTTGTCTTCCATGCCCACACGGATATTTCCGCCCAGAGCGATGGCTGCATACATAACTTCCATGGCGCTGTGGCCAACACCGAAGGTACTCCAGGTGTAGTTGCCCTTACCGAAGAGTTCATCTGCAGTTTCCTTCATGAACAGCAGGTTCTTTACGGAACCTGGGATGCCGTTGGCGCAGCCCATACAGAACTGGAAGTGCAGAGGTGCCTTCAGGATACCCTTCTTCACATAGTAAGCAGCATTTGCAATCATGCCCGGGTCGAAGGCTTCGATTTCCGGCTTGGTGTTCGTCTCCTGGAACAGCTTGCCGCACATTTCCAGGAAGGAAGGGCTGTTGATGAACAGAGCAGTATTCAGCCAGTTCATGGAACCACAGTCGTAGGAAGCCATTTCCGGCTTTAATTCCTTTACATGCTCTACTCTGGTTTCATCGGTTGCATAGATGTCGCCGGAAGTGGTCATGTTGATGATGATGTCGCAGTCAGGGTGGTTCTTCTTCAGCAGTTCCACGGTTTCTCTGAACTTGTTGTGGTCCATGGTGCCGTTGCCGTTGTCATCTCTCATGTGAATGTGAGCGATGGCTGCACCTGCCTGCCAGCAATCATAGATGTCTTCGCTGATTTCAGCCGGCGTCATCGGTACGTTCGGGTTGTTTTCCTTCTTCGGCCATGCACCGGTTACTGCTGCAGTAATGATTCTTTTATTCTTTAAATCTGCCATGATAGTCACTCCTTTATATAAGTTAAATTCTATTTATCGTACAGCATCTTGATCAGATAGCTGTTCAGATCTGCGTTGCATTTTGCGATCTTTTCGTCATCCCACTTGTAGAAGCCTTCGCCGGACTTGAAGCCCATCTTGCCTTCTTCCTTCATCTTGGTCAGCAGCGGGGATGGCTTGTGGGAATCTTCAATGTAGTCCAGCACATAGTTGTGGATGTTGAAGGTCAGGTCGGTTCCTACCATATCGGAATTTTCCAGCGGTGCCAGCTGCGGCAGTCTCAGACCGAAGGAATTCTTGATGGCCATATCGACGGTTGCTGCATCGGCGATGCCGTTTTCCACGATGGAGATGGCTTCTCTCCAAAGCGCATGCTGCAGACGGTTTGCGATGAATCCCGGTACGTCCTTATTGCACAGTGCCGGCTTCTTTCCGATCTTCGCCATGAATTCCATGACGGTGTTTGCCGTATCATCGTCGGTGGCATCGGTTCTTACCACTTCTACCAGCGGAATCAGGTGACCCGGGTTCCAGAAGTGGGTTCCCACGAAACGGTTTCTGTATTTCAGATCTCTGGAGATCTCGGACGGGCTCATTACAGAGGAGTTTGTGCAGAAGATGCAGTCCTTTCTGCAGCGTGCTTCCAGCTTAGCGAAGGTTTCCCGCTTCAGATCCATGTTTTCAAACACGGCTTCGATCACCAGGTCTGCATTCTTGATGCCGTCGCTTTCGATATCCTGTGTGAAGTGGATTCTGGTTAATCTTTCAGCCAGTTCCGCTTCGGAAACGATTCCTTTTTCCACCAGCTGTTTCGTGTTGGTACGGATGCCCGCTTCCACATCGACAGGGTTGATGTCATAAATTGTGATGTCGTAGTCCTTGACAGAAGAAGCGACGAATGCGATATTCTTACCCATTAAGCCGCCGCCCAT
>JAQXSU010000025.1 GCA_029219125.1 Bacillota bacterium | reverse complement strand
ATCGCTCGGTCCGAGCAGGTATGGGAAAAGGCAAGGGAGGAAGATGATTTCGAAAGCTTCCGTCCCTATCTGGAAAACATTATGGAAACCTTCCGCAAGTTTGCGGAATACTGGGGCTATGAAAACGACCCGTACGATGCGCTCCTGGGATACTATGAAGAGGGCCTTACGGTGGAAAAAGTGGACAGCCTGGTGCAGGAGCTGAAGCCGTTCCTGATCACCCTTCTGGACGAAATCCGGACAGCGGAAAAAGACCATCCGCACTGCCGTCTGACCATGCCGCCTGCGGACCGGAAGCAGCAGGAGCAGCTGTGGAAAGAAATCCTTTCCGACCTGGGCTTTTCCTTCACTGCCGGCCGTGTGGACACGGGAGCGCATCCGACGATCCTGGCAAGCTCCCCATCGGATGTGCGGATCGTCAACGCATACCGGCCGGAAGATCTGCGCTACGGCCTGTTTAATGTGCTCCATTCCGGCGGCAAGGGCATTTATCAGCAGTCCATCGATCCTGCCCTGCTGGGGACCTTCCTGGCAGAGGTGCCGTCCTTTGCCATGGAGGAATGCATCGGCAGATTCTACGAAAATATTCTGGGCAGAAGCCTGGGATTCTGGTCTTACTTTTCCGACAAAATCCGTGCGGCCGTGCCGGATTTCTCTGTGCGGACGCCGCGGGAGCTTTATGAGGATGTCAATCGGATTTCCTCTTCCCGGATTCGCCTTGAGGCAGACCAGCTGACGTATCTTTTGCATATTATCATCCGCTATGAACTGGAGCGGGAGCTGATCAACGGAAGACTGGCAGTTTCTGATCTGCCGCAGGCATGGAATAAGAAATATGAAGACTATCTGGGCATACGCCCGGAAAATGATCGGGAAGGGGTGCTGCAGGATATTCACTGGGCCGCAGGCTATGTGGGCTACTTCCCGACCTATATTGTAGCGGATCTGACTGCTGCACAGCTGGCGGCATCCATCGAAAAGGAATGCAGAAGCCTGGAATCCCTCATGGAAACCGGAAACTTCGCCGCCATCACAGACTGGCTCCGGGCGAACATATTTTGCGCCGGGGCACGATACACCGCGGAGGAACTGACCCTGCGGGCCACCGGGGAGCCGCTGACTTCCGGGTATTATATGGATTACTTGCGGAAGAAATTTTCCGAGGTATATAATCTGACGAAAGAAAATGAAAAGGAGAAGAGCAATGAATAACTTACTTCGAAAAATTGGTCTGGATGAAAAGATGGCCAGAAACTTCTGGGCAATCATCATCGTTGCCTTCGGCGGCGCAATTATCTACGGACTTCCGTATTTCCGGTATGACTACTATGACGCATATCTGGAAGTATACAACCTGACAGATACCCAGATGGGTATTTTCGGAAGTATTCTGGGCGTATTCGGTATGATTTCCTACCTGTTTGGCGGTATCGTGTCTGACCGGTTCTCCACCAGAACCATTCTGACCGTATCTCTGATCGGTACCGGCCTGGGCGGCTTCGTACATCTGCTGCCGCTGAACTTTACAGCACTGGTATGTCTGTATGCCTTCTGGGGCGTAAGCTCTCTGTTCGCTTTCTGGCCTTGCTGCATCAAGGCGGTTCGTATTCTGTCCGGATCCGGAGATCAGGGCAAGGCTTTCGGTTTCTTTGAAGGGGGCCGCGGTATCGGTGCAGGTCTGATGGCCACCGGTGCGGTATTTGTCTTTAAGATCGGTGCAGGTCAGATGGATGATCAGGTTGCAGGTATGCGGTATGCGATTATTTTCTATTCCGTGCTGACCATCCTCATGGGCGTGCTGGTATTCTTCACGGTAAAGGACGAAAAAATGGAAAAGAGCGACCGTGTGACCTTCAAGGGCATCGGCGAACTGCTGAGAATGCCGGCGGTATGGATCATCGGCTTCGTAACCTTCTGCAACTATGTATTCACCCTGTCCATGTACTATTTCACACCGTACCTGACAGAAATTCTGGGTGCAACCGTTACCTTTGCGGCAGCTCTGGCAGCTTCCAAGCGGTGGTTCTCTCTGCTGGGCAATGTAGGCGGCGGTATCGTGACCGATAAGGTAGGTACCGGAAGAATGCTGCTGATTTCATTCATCGTAATGGCGGTTGGCACCGTAGGCATGCTTCTGCTTCCGCAGAACTCCGGCAGCATCATGATTTTCACCGTGCTGTTTGTTATCGTATATATCTTCTATAACGTAAACTATGCCATGACCTGGGCCATGATGGACGAAGGTGCCATTCCGGAAAGACTGTCCGGAAGTGCAGCCGGTCTGATCTCCACCATCGGTTATCTGCCGGAAATCTTCTGTTCCCTGCTGGCTGGTATCATGATCGACCAGAACCCGGGCTGGGAAGG
>JAQXSU010000024.1 GCA_029219125.1 Bacillota bacterium | reverse complement strand
AACGGATTGTCTTCCGGCGCATTGCAGAAGACCACCAGCTTGGCAGCGCCGACGCACTGACGATCCGCCGTCAGTTCCGATGCCTGACGGACCACCTGGCCCATCATTTTCACCGCATCCATGTTGATGCCGGCCTTGGTGGAACCGATGTTGACAGAAGAGCAGACAAAATCTGTCTCCGCCAGAGCCCTTGGAATTGCTTCGATCAGCTCTTTGTCACCCGCACTGAAACCTTTGTGAACCAGTGCGGAAAAGCCGCCGATGAAGTTGACTCCCACATCTTTGGCTACACGATCCAGGGTTTTGGCATATTTCACCGGATCTCCGCCGCTGGCCGCCACCAGCATGGCGATCGGTGTTACGCTGATTCGTTTATTTACGATGGGAATTCCGTATTTCTTTTCGATGATCTCGCCGGTCTTTACCAGATCTTTGGCGTGGGAGTAAATCTTGTTGTAAACTTTTTCACAGGACCGGTCGATGTCGCTGTCACAGCAGTCCAGAAGGGAGATCCCCATGGTAATAGTCCGGATATCCAGATTTTCCTCCTGGATCATGGTGATGGTCTCCATGATGTCATTAAAATTCAGCATCCGCTTTACCTCCTGTGATTAAATTCTGTGCATGGAATTGAAAATGTCTTCATGCATTACGTGAACCACCATTTCAGGAACCGCGGATTTGATGTGGGCCTGCAGTTCGTCCAGCTGACAGGACAGCTGATCGATCTCGATGATCATGACCATGCAGAAATAGCCGTCCATAACGGACTGAGTCACATCTGCCACATTGGCATTTTTTTCGGCACAGGCGGTGGATACACGAGCCAGGATGCCGACCATGTCTTTTCCTACTACAGAAACTACTGCTTTCATAAATGTTCTCCTTTATCGTTATTTTTATTTTACAGATTCAATGCCGCCCGCAAGTCCTGCGTCCACGACCAGATATCGGTTGTCGGGAAGCTGCAGGCCCAGCTGCGTGTCGGTAACGTATTTGATATTGAGTCCCGGATATTTCTTCGCAAAATACACACGGTTGGCGCTTTTATGACCGAACAGGTTGTTGCGGCTCTTTGCATTGCTTACGAAGTAAGCGGAAGGACACACTGCCGGATCCGGCGGTGTGTCCTGGAAATTCTGTATCTCCGGATACAGGGTCAGTAGCTGTGCTTCCAGGGATTCCCGTGCAATGGCGCCCTCCACCAGCTGTCGGAAGGCTGGGTGAAAGGTGCCGGGTGCGATACTGGACGGAGCGTCGGCGATGATGTCGCTGGACTTCAGGCCCACCCGGATGATGTTGATGCCGGCTGCATCCAGAATCTGATACATTGCCTTGGTCCGCTCCACCGCATCGTCTTCGGGCATAGGCGTATAGGCACCGGCCAGATACATATCATACAAGGCAGTGTCCCGGATCACCACCGTGGGATAGAGCCGGGCGATGGACGGTCCGATCTTCACCGTTTCCCGGGCAGAGTAAATATCCTTTTCCATGGTGTCGCCGGGCAGGCCAATCATCAGCTGGATGCCCAGGGTGAAGCCGTATTCCTGAATCAGGCGGCTGCTTTCATAGACGCAGGCGGCGTCATGGCCCCGGCCGGAAGCCTTTAAAACATCTTCATCGAAGGACTGCACCCCCAGCTCGATGACATCCACGCCCCAGCACTTCAGGTTGTCCAGCATCTCCCGGCTGATGTAGTCCGGCCGGGTGGACAGGTGGATCCGGTGGATCCTGCCCGCATCCTTATAGGCTTTGGCCACCTGCAGAAAGGCGGTCTGCTCTTCCATGGGAATGCCGGTGAAGGAACCGCCGAAGAAGGCCAGTTCAATGGTTTCCATATGGCGCGGTTCCAGGGTGGAAAGCCAGGTTTCCACCGTCCCGTGAACATTCTCCGGCAGCACGGGCGTCTGATGGGCTGTGATCTTTCGCTGGTTGCAAAATACGCAGTCATTGGGACAGCCGCGGTGTGGTATGAAGATGGGAATGATGGCGTGTTTCTTCATATGCTCTCCTGTGCATTTTCACTTTCGGTCAGAGGCTCTTCGATGACGGAGCCGATGTCGGTCAGCGGAAACTCCTCAAAATCCACGCACCGAAGGCCCCGCTCTTCGATGAATGCCCGGATGCGGGGCCCGTCCGGATGAGCATCCAGATTGCCATGGAACAGAATCGTATTGCCAACTCTTCCTGCCGCGCCGCCCAGGAACCCGTACGGGTATCCTGGGAGCCGGACGAAGCCCGGCCCGGCCTCCAGGCACTGGAGGCCGGCGCGGCGGCAGGCACGCAGAATCCCCTGATCTGCCGTGATGATGGAGTTTTCATTCACCGGAAGGCAGCTGCAGCGGGTGTAACCCTGAGGGACGTCAATCAGAGTCAGCCCTGCGGATTTTGCCAAGTCGAGAAGCTGCGGATCGGTGCATTTCAGTTTGTGTATGAAATATCTGCCGGTACAGCAGGCATTATAAATGGCATCGGCCGGATATCGCTCCCCCAGACGGGAGGCGGCTCCGTGGAACACCGGCCGGCTCGGCCCCAGACTGCAGTGGAGCAGATCCGGATGGTGGCAGATGGCCGGATCCACCGACAGCGGTGTTCCTGTGCCGCAAAGCACTACGGTATGACCGGCATTCTGCAGCCAGGTGATGAGAACCGGCTGTGCTCGGTGTGAAACATAAATTTTGCTCATTTTAACATTATACACGAAAGACGGGCAGGGGGCAACGAATTCATCCCTGTTTTTTGCGGGGAAGCGCGAAAAATCGGTTGCCCCGTCAGGGGGACAGAAGATATAATATATATGTAGAAGAAAAAGACGGAATTTTGAAGGGAGAGCACGAGATGCAGCAGATCGGAAATCAATGGGACCAGGTGCTGGCTGGTGAATTTGAGAAGGAATATTTCCGGAAACTGGAGAGTTTTCTGGAGGAGGAGTATGCCAGTCAGACCATTTATCCGCCGAAGGAGGATATCTTCAATGCGCTGCGTTATGCGGACTATGACGCAGTTCGGGTGGTGATTCTGGGGCAGGATCCGTATCATGAACCGGGGCAGGCCCATGGCATGTGTTTTTCTGTGCAGCGTGGCGTGAAGATTCCGCCGTCGCTGGTGAATATCTACAAAGAGCTGGAGGACGATCTGGGCATCCCGCCGGCCGGACACGGATATCTGGTGGACTGGGCGAAGCAGGGGGTGCTGCTTTTGAACACGGTTCTGACGGTGCGCCGGGGGCTGGCCAATTCCCACCGCGGACGGGGATGGGAGCAGTTTACGGATGCGGTGATCCGCAAGCTGAATGAGCGGCCGGAGCCTGTGGTATTCATTCTCTGGGGTGCCAATGCCCGCTCCAAGGAAGCGCTGATCACAGGTCCGCAGCATTTTATTCTCAGCGGGGCCCATCCGAGTCCGCTGTCGGCATATAACGGCTTTTTTGGCGGTGGGTACTTCAGCAAGACCAATCGGTTCCTGGAGCTTTCCGGCATGGAGCCGGTCAACTGGCGGCTCAGCCAGTAGCGCCGGTTCACACCTTCGGGAGAGGTGCGAGAGCCGATTCACCTGCGAGCCGATTGACCGGGAGGGATGCGAAAGACGGCTTGCATGCGAGAGCCGGGAAAAAATATTTTGCGAAGAAACAGGAAATGACAAATTTCGACAGGGGGCATGGTGTAGAATAACCCGTGAACCCGGCAAAAAATCTCGAAAGGAGTCATTGTAATGCGAAATTTCATTCATTCCCTTCTCGCCGACATGGAGCTGGAACGGCTGCAGCTGGCGAAATGCAAGAAAGAACTCAGAAACCTGCCGGAGGGTGGACTGCGGACAGGAAATCATGGAAGAAACCTCTACTACAGACCACCGGAAGGTGCAGAAAAATATATCCGCTTCCAGGATCGACTGGCAGAAAAGCTGGCTTTACGGCGCTTCCTGGAGAAGAAGGTGCAGACAATCGAGAAAAATCTCCAGTGTCAGAATTACATACTGCAGAGGTACCTGCCTTACACGGATGAGAAAATTGTTTCGACGCTTCCAAAGGTATATCGAAATCAGATGGTAAAAATGCTGGAAAGAAAGTACAGCAACCGGCTTTCTGATGATGGTATAATCGGGTATGGTGGGAAGATCCGTCACAAAACACCGGAGGGTGAGGGCAGGGATTCCAAAGGAGAAGTCATTTTATCCATGAGCCTTGACGGGTATGGAATTCCATACCGATATGGGGAACCGCTTTCCTGGAAGCATGGAATGTCGGAAGAGGCGGATCAAGCGAAAAAACTATTTGGTATTCCAGATATGGTGATTGCGGATTTTATTTTTGATATGCCTGACGGCAGCAAAAAATATTGGGAGCATTTGGGCAAACTGGATGACATCAAATATGTAAACAAATGGATGAAGAAGATGATGTTTTATTTCTGGATGGGAATTACGCCAGGGGTGAATCTGATCATTACTGCGGATGACTGCAACGGAACAATTGATATGGAGGCAATCTCGGAAATCATAGAAAGCCAGCTTCAAACTTTGATTCGATATCCTAAACAGAGGAAAACAGTGAGATAGAAAATAGCATTTCCACGTATAGCGGTCGTGCGACTCTGGAAAGACTGGGAAGAAAGAACCGGAACATGAAAAATGACGCAAATGAAGAAATTCAAAGCATATTTGCGTCATGGAATTTCAAATTTCGGTTGGATTCCTATGAGATTAAAGCACCTTCATCCCTCTGGAACATGGATAGAATGGAATAAATGTAAAATAAATACATGTTTACGTAGTTGGAGGGACAAACAAGCTGCTTTTTCTACCTGGATAAAGAATGTGATGACGCAAACCCGGAGGCTGGAGCCGGATTTGCGTCATTTTTTCGTGTCTTAACATTTTTCAGAATTTCGACTTGCTGCAAGCCGCCTCTTTTTCTCACGCCAGCAGCCGGTCCAGCATGCCGGTGAAGGTGATGCCGGCGCTCTCCAGCATTTTCGGGAATCGGCTGTGTGCGGTCATGCCGGGGATGGTGTTCACTTCGTTGAAGACGATTTCACGGGTCGGTGTCAGGAACATGTCCACGCGGGCGAAGCCGCGGCAGTCCAGGGCCCGGTAGATGGTACGCGCCGTTTCGGCGATCAGAGCCTCCGTCACAGGATCAATCCGAGCGGGGGTGTGGATGCGGGAATCTACGGCGTCATATTTTTTATGATAGTCGAAGAAGCCTTCCGCCAGCAGTTCGATTTCATCCACCCGCCCGGTCAGCAGACCGCCCTGTCCGTCGTCCATCACCGCGCATCCCACCTCAAATCCGTTGATGGATTCTTCGACGATAACTTCGTCGTCAAACGCGAAGGCCGCCATCACGGCATCCGCCAGCTGAGCGGGCCGCGTGATGCGGGCGATGCCGTGGGAAGAACCTTCTTTCACCGGCTTTACGAACAGCGGATAGGTCAGCCCGCTGGTCAGGGTGAGAAGGGCATCGGTATCCAGACTGCTGATTCGCATACTTCGGTCTGCACAACTGCGACCATCTATGCCGCATCTTTGTGCGGTTCTGTTCGTACTGTCGCCTCCCTGCACGCAGTCTTCCAGACGCACAGTAACCGCCGCCGGAACGGAGACGCCGGCGGCTGCGGCAAGCTGGTGCGCACGGTATTTGTCCATGCAGAGCGCGGAGGAAAGGGAGCCGCAGCCGATGAGGCGGATGCCGGCCAGTTCGATGAGTCCCTGGAGACGGCCGTCTTCCCCGTTGCGGCCGTGAAGGACCGGAAATGCCAGATCCAGGCGAGTGTGCTCTACGGAGCCGTCCGGATGGAAGGTCAGGAGACCGGACCATTTTTCATCATCCCGGCAGGGCGATAAGACCGCAGGCATGCAGCCGGAATCCAGATGCCAGGTGTCAGACTCCAGCTGCAGGAGCAGGGAGGACAGCGGCTGACAGCAGCGGAGCCAGCGTCCGCTGCGGGTAATGCCGATGGGTATGATTTTGTATTGATTCAGAAATGCGTCGCCGCAGAGCTGGCGCAGAACGCCGGCGGCTGACTGCAGAGAAATTTCATATTCACTGGAACACCCTCCGAAGAGGAGCGCAAGATGTTTTTTCATATTCTTAGTCTACCCTTCTGATGCACGCTTCTTCTGCGCGTGTCGATGCTTTCAAGTCGTGCATTTGCACTTTTTCCACATGCACTGGTGCTTTCCGGTCGTGCAGTTGTACTTTCTCCACATGCACGACTTTCCTTTCGTCTGTTCTTTCCGTTGCCTCCGATCCGGCAGCTTCTGAGCCCGCCCCGGGAACTTTCACCTCCGCCCCGACAGCTCCTGCCGGTGCATTCACACCAGCTGCCCCTGCTTCCGGCACCGGATATCCGATCTGGCACTCATTCACATAAAGCAGACGGTCGTCCTGAAGGATACCCGGCTGGCGCAGGCGGCGCCGGTTAACCGTGGCCCGCTGCAGCGTCCGGTCGGGTGCGTCGGGATCGGACAAATAGGAAACGCTGCTGTTGTACACCTCGAAGAGCTCGGTAGCCGGCTCATTACACCGGATGGCACCGTACATGTTTTCCTCGTCAAAATTCACCGAAAGCTGCCAGGTCTGCGGCGTGTCGTTGCGAACCTTCAGATCCAGCCAACCTTCACTGATGGTGGCATCCGTCCCGACAGGCAGGTCATGGGTCGTAGGCGGAAACTGCTCAAGCCCGTGGGCATGACGTTCCGTCACCGTCAGCGGTGTGTGGAGAAACAGCCAGAAGAGCATGGTGGAAAGCTGGCAGAGTCCGCCGCCGTAACTGCCGGTGATCTCCCCGTCCTGCAGATTCAGACCGTCCTTGTACGGCACATCCCGGTCCGCATGGCGCACGGACTGCCAGAACGAAAAGGTCTCACCGGGCCGGATCACCAGCCGGTCCACACAGTCCGCAGCAAGCTTCAGGTTGAAGACTTTGTTGAACTGATACTCCATGGGAAATCCGCTGTCGTAATTCAGCAGCGGCGAAGTCGTAAAAAATGTTTCATATGGAAGAAGCGAATCCGCACGGGTCCGGGCGTACCGGTTGCCGTCCAGCCGCATGTGT